>DAOWLV010000179.1 GCA_030643455.1 Candidatus Krumholzibacteriia bacterium
CAACCCTTTTCCGTCATCAGGCGCACCGTGTTTTCGGTGACCAGGATGGCATCGTCCACCACGATACCGATCACCAGGATGATTCCGAAAAGTGTCAGGTTGTTGATCGACATGCCCAGGCCCAGCAACACGGCGAAGGTGCCGATCAGCGAAACCGGGATGGTGATGGCGGGAATCAGCGTCGCCCGCCAATCCTGCAGGAATATCCACACCACCAGGATCACCAGGATGATGGCCACGATCAGGGTTTCGATTACCTCGTCGATCGAGGCGGTGATGTATTCGGTGGCATCGTAGAGAACTTCATATTCCAGATCGGGAGGAAAGCTCTCGGCCAGTTTGTCCATGATTTCGGCCACACCCTGGGCCACACCCAGGGCGTTGGAGCCCGGCAACTGATAGATACCGATGGCGATGGCCGGACTTCCGCTGTGCTGGGCGTACCAGCTGTAGTCCTTGGAGTCCAGTTCGACCCGGGCCACGTCCCTCAGGTAGAGAAGGTCGCCGCTGGCGCCGCTCTTGATCACGATCGCACCGAATTCCTGCTCGGTGATGAGCCGGCCCTTGGTGATGATGTTGTACTGGAAGGGCAGATTACCCGGATTGGGAGGCCCGCCGATCTTGCCGGCGGCCACGGCCACATTCTGGGCCCTTACGGCGCTTATCACCTGACTGGTCGTAATCCCTCTGGCCTTCAGCTGCTGGGGGTCGAGCCAGATGCGCATGCTGAAGTCCTTGGCGCCGAAAACCGTAACGGAGCCGACTCCCTCCACGCGGGTCAGCTGGTCCTTGATGCGCGTGGCGATGTAGTTGCTGAGATAGAGTTCGTCGAAAGTCCCGCCCGGTGAGCGCAGGCTGACGACCTCCACCATCGCCGTCGACTGTTTGTCCACCTTGACGCCCTGGCGCATCACTTCCTCGGGCAGCAGGGGTTCGGCGACGGCCACCCGGTTCTTGGTCATGACCTGGGCCATGTCCACGTCGGTGCCGATCTCGAAGCTGACAGTCAGGCTGAACTGTCCTTCGGAGTCGCTTTTCGAGTCCATGTAGATCATGTCTTCCACGCCGTTGACCTGTTCCTCGATCGGCGAGGCCACGGACTCGAGCACCGTGTTGGCGTCGGCCCCCGGATAGGTGGCCGAAACCTTGATGGTCGGCGGAGTGATGTCCGGCATGGATTCGATTGGTAACAACGGGATCGAAAGTCCGCCCACGATCACGATGAGGATCGAGATGACCAGTGCGAACTTGGGTCGTTCGATGAAGATGCGGCTGAACATCCGTGGATTCTCCCTTGAGAAAGCCTGGCGCGCCCTCCGTCCGCGTTGGAACGGGTCCGCGCCAGGTGAAAATCTATTTCTGGGCGGCCTGTTCCTGCATGGCCTTGAACTGCTCGGGCGTCAGCGGGGTCACCGGCAGGCCGGGCCGCGCGAAAACCAATCCATTGACGATGATTGTCTCGGTGCCATCCAGGCCATCCTTGATATGGACCAGGCCCTCTTCCTGGGCTTCGCCGGGCGTCACGTAAATTTGTTCGACGATGTTGTTTTCGCCGACCGCGAGAACATACTTGCCCCCCAGGTCCGTACCGATGGCCACCGCGGGCACCTGGACCGCATCGGGGATTTTCTTTCCGGTCACCTTCACCCGAACGAACAGCCCCGGAAAGACCTGCAGGTTTTCGTTGGGAAGAACCACCCGCATCTCGATGGTGCCGGTGGTGGCATCCACTTCGTTGTCGACGTAGTCGATCACCCCGGCGTGGGGATAGTCCGACTCGTTGGAAAGGGCCACCTGCGCTTTAATATTTTCCGCTTGGGCGGCCCGGACTCCCCCCTCCTGGCGGTCCGCCAGAAAATCCAGGACCTTCGATTCGGGGGCGTGGAAGTAGACATAGATGGGTTGCAGCTTGTTGACCCTGGTCAACTTCGTTGGTCCGTCCTGTCCGACCAGGTTCCCGGCGTCCACGAGTCGTCGGCTCACCACCCCATCGATGGGGGAAACGACATCGGTGTAACTGAAATTCAGCTCCGCTTCGGCCAGATTGGCCTTGGCCAGACTGACCGCGGCGATGGCCATGTCCCGATCGGCCCGTGCCCGGTCCACATCCATCTCGCTGACCGCCCGGCTCTTGCTGGCTTTTTCGATACGTTTGAGCTCGGTCTCCGCCCGCAGGAGATCGGCTTCCGCTGAAGCTTCGCTGGCCACCGCGGCGTCGCGCAGGGCCTGATATCTCGTCTTTTCGATGGTGAACAGCAGCTCACCCTTCTTGACATCGCTGCTGGGTTCGAAATCCACCGTTTCCAGGATGCCGGCCACCCGGGCCACCACGTCCGCGGATTCGACGGCCCGACTGAACCCGGTGAAGATCGAGAATTCCCGCACCGTGGAAACCGTCGGTTTGCCGACCGTCACCGGAGGAGCCTGCCTTGCTGGCGGTTCCTTGGACCCGCATCCGACCAGGCCGAGAATCAGAATCATGAATCCGCCCAGCAGAACCGATCGCCTGGCGGTTGTCATTCCAACCTTTGCTGTCATCTGTTCATCCTTTGGGGAAATAACCTGATGCATCATTGATCGACCTCTTCTTCATCGCCGCTATCATTTGCGGCCACGGTATCTTCTTCGACGGGAAGGTCGGGATCAGGGTCGTCCAGCGACCATCCTCCACCCAGGGACCGGTTCAGGTTGACGAGATTGGTGTAGACCTGTCCCCGGGAGGACGCAAACGAATCCTGCTGTTCGAACAGGACCCGCTGGGCATCCAGATAACTCTGGAAATCGGTCAGCCCTTCGACGTACTGGGTGTGAACCAGTGCCACAGACTGTTGCGATGCTTCGACGGCGATCTGCAACAACCCCCGGCGAATATCTTCCTGTCTGAGGGCCACCAGTGTGTTTTCCACTTCGGCCAGGGCATTCAGGACCGTTTTTTCGTAACCCGCCAGAAGCTGTTCGGTTTTGGCTTCTTCGGCCTTGATCTGGCCGCGGATCTTGCCGCCGGTGAACAGTTCCCATCTCACACCGGGAACCAGGGACCACCCGAAGTGGCCACTTTTGCCCAGGTCGCTGAACTCGTTGGCCTGGAGGGTCATGATCCCGGCCAGGGAAAAGCTGGGATACAGATCGGCCGTGGCAACACCGATGAGAGCGGTCTGGGAAGCCAGCTCACGCTCACTTCTTCTCACATCAGGCCGGCGGCGGAGCAACTCTGCAGGCAGGGAAATGCTCATATCGATATCCGGTTGGAAATATTTCATTGGGGTCATCAAAATTTCATCCAGCGAACCGGGGGCCTGAGCCAACAGGATGGCCATCCGGTTGAGTTCGATCTCCAGTCCCGTTTCCAGCACGGGAATGGAAGCTTCGGTATTGGCCAGGTTGGACCGGGCGCGCGTCACGTCCAAAAGCGGAACCAGTCCCGCGTCCTCCCGGGCAGTGACGATTTCCATCGTCTCCTTTTGGCTCTCCACGTTGTCCCGGGCAAAATCGAGACGTAATTGGGTGGTCCGGATATCGACATAGGTCACCGCGACCTCTGCCTGGAGGGATACCATGACGTCGCGGTAATCCTCGATCGAGGCCTGCACCCGGGCGCCGGTTGCCTCACGGGTGCGGCGGATGCGGCCGAAAACATCGATTTCCCAGCTCGCGCCCAACCCGAATTCCCAGTTGTTAAAGGGATTGCCACCAACTTCGGCCAAGGGACCCAAGGCCGTGTTTTCGCCGAACTCCGTCCTGGTGAACGAAAGGTCAGTGGCCACCTGGGGGTAATAACTACCACCGGCGATCTGGTGGTAGGCCCGCGCCTCGCGGATCCTGCCGATGGCCTCGGCCACATCCAGATTGGCCACCTGGGCCCGGACCATCAGGGTATCCAGCAATGTGTCCCCGAAGGCGGTCCACCATTCCTTGAGGATGGAATTGGAGTCGGCGATATCCTCGGCCGCCGCGTTTTGCCAGGCGTCGGGCACGGCTTCGATTTCCGGCATTTCATAATCCGGTCCCACCGTGCACCCGGCCAGCAGGAGCAGCAATCCGCAAAAGACCATTGGAATGATCCCGGGGCCCTGCCGTCGGAAAATTCGGGTCCTCATGGTGAAGATCTTTCTTTCGTCGGGAAAAAATACGCACGGGTTCTCCCGCCATTGTGCAATTCGCAGTTAGTCTATCAGGAAGAAGGATCAATCACAAGAAACAGGATGATAATATATTGAAATCATTCCCCCGAATTTTTCCTCTTCTGCGCGATCCGCTGCAACAACTTGGCCACTTCCTGGTTGTCCGGGGCCAGCTCCGCGGCCTTGAGCAGATCGGCTTCCGCCTGGTCCAGGTTGTCAGCGTGCAGGTTCATCAAACCCCGGTTGTACCAGGATGTCGCCGAGTCGGGATCCAGTTCGATTGAGGTGGTCAGGGCTCGTTTGGCTTCAGGAACTTCGCCGGTCATGATCAGAGCCAGGCCCAGATCGCTCCAGGCACCTGCGTTTTTCCGGTCCAGTTCCACCGCCCTGCGCAGATGCGGGATGGCTCTTCGAGGTTGTTCGTCCCTCAGGATCAGGCGCCCCATTTCCGCGGTTATCCTGGCATCCTCGATACCCAGTTCCTTCAGCCACTTGGAGGCCCGCTGAAGATCTTCCAGACCTCGATCTTCCTTTCCGGTACTGGCAAAAACGATCCCGCGCGCGCGCAAGGCCCAGGGCTTGTCTTCGTTCAGGCGCACGCAGATCCCCGCGGAGTTGACCAGCAGTCCACCCCAGAGATCCTTCTCCTCAGGTGTGGTGGCCTGGTCAAACCTCTCCAGGACATAGGCCGTGTAGGCCGACCGGGATCCGGTCATGTAGTAGCGCCCGAAAGCCATCCACACGGGTTGCTGGCTGGATCGCGCTCGGGAATCCAACCGCTCGTGGGTGATTTCCACCACACATGAAGTGTCCTTGAACGGAAGTTCGGCCGCGGATTCCCGGTACCAGCGCCGGGCATAGGACCATTCGGCCACCCGCTCGGCGGCCAGCCCCATGTCCCGAAAGCATTCGGAGGCGTGTTCTTCGTTGGGGCGCAGGTTCAGGTAATAGTTGAAGGCTTCCCGGTACCTGCCCCAGGACCGTTCCAGGGTGGAAAGGATCCAGGCCGTGTCGGTCTTGAAACCACGGGCCCGCTGGATGTCGCCGGCGATCTCGTAGGCCTGCGAACGTTTCCCCAGGCTCGCCACCAGCAACCCCTTCACCTGAATAGCCAGGGCGTTGCCCGGTTCGATCTGAGTGGCGGCCCTGGCCCACCTGAGGCCTTCGTGGTACTCGGCCCGATCGTAATGCAACCAGGCCCGCAGGATGGCCGTGCGCAGGGCGGTATCCTTCTTGTAATCCCTCGACCGATCGGCCAGATCGGATTCCTTGCGCCCAAGACTTCGCACCGCCGCCGCCGCGTTGTCCAGGCAGACCTCGGTCCGAAGGTTGTCCCCCAGCCAGCGCCAGATCTTGGCCAAACTGAGCCAGATTTCCGGATCATCGGGCGCAAGACCGGCCGCGTTGGCCAAGGTCTGTATCCGGTCGTTGGCCTTGGGAGCTTTACGACCTCTTTCCAGCCAGACATCAGCCTGGGCGCGACGGGCTTGCCTGTGGGCCGGTTCCAGGGTCAGGAATTCCTCGATCCCCAGGGAATCCTCCACGGCCGAAAACTCTACCCCACCCGGGTCCGAACACTCTTGGGGAGAGGATCCGGCGCACCCGGCCAGGGTCAAAGGCAAGACCGCCCCGGCCAGCAACAGGATCAAGGCACCCCCCCAATGGAAAAAGCCCCACCGCCTGGACAAGGCGGTGGGGCTGTCAGGCGGGTTTTCCCGATTTCTGCGGAAGTTCACGATGTCTTCCATCCTCCGGGCCGGCCGACTGTTCATTCCTCGGTCGGGACCGGATGGGCGATTTCAGCCCAGCGTTTCTCGAAATCGAATTCCTTGAAGGTGGGGCTTTCCTCGTTATGGCACTTGGCGCAGGCCTCCGCGGTCTTGACGATAACCAGGCCGGCTGCCTCGTGGGCTTCCGGATTCGTCATGATCTTCTTGGATTTGTAGTCGGAGCCGGGGCCGTGGCAGGCTTCGCAGCCAACGCCCTCGGTATCGGCGTATTTTCCCTTGGCGCTGACAACCACCTCGGAGCCCAAAAACGCTTTCGTGGTGTGGCACTTCAGACAGGCGTCTTCCTTTTGGGGATCGCCAAGTTTTTTATCGGCGGCGATCTTCTTGGCTTCCTCGGAGGCCAGGGTCTCGAAGGCCTTGGCGTGAACAGATTCGGTCCAGATCTTCCACTGGTCCCCGGTCTTGGCCTTGTGACACATCTTGCATTTGGGAGCTCCGACGATTTCATGGCCGGCGACAGCATCCTGGGCCATGCCCAGCATCAGGCCCCCCAGCACGACCAGGGAAAACGAAATCAACAACTGCCTCTTCATGATTCCTCCTAGGAGCGCTGGTCAGGATTTGTCATGGACCAGCTTCGGGTTGTGATCGGTTGTTTCGTATCTTAATTCCTCAGACCGTTCCTGTCAGTATTTTGTAAAAAAATTATCAACCGTTTTGTTCCCGTTTTCTTTTGTTTTTTGATTTTTTGTCATTTTCCAGGGAATGCTGGTCAATTCAATAACCGGTTCAGCCAGTTGCCCTTGGCGATTTCTTCCATGGTTACGATGGGAACACTCCCGAGTTCCACCCCGTCCAGCAGGACCACGGCCCGACCCACCTGGTGACCAAG
>DAOWLV010000373.1 GCA_030643455.1 Candidatus Krumholzibacteriia bacterium
CTGGGTCAAATCCTCATAGGCCAACCGATCCTGTTCCAAGGCAAAATGGCTGAGTGCCAGATTAAACAGCAACAGCGGATGCGCCCGTTCCGGTTTCCCGTCCAGCCACTCGGACATGATCCGGGCCGCCCCTTCAAAGTCCCCTTCATCCTGCTTTGTCCGGGCCCGAAACAGCGCCTTCTTCCCCCGGGCCGAAAGCCCGTCCCCGGATTCAATGGCAGCCTGTTCCTCTCTAAGCTCCGTCTCAACCTCCGTCTGCGAAAGTGCGACCGAAGGGATGCAAATAATTATCCCTGCCATAACGATGAGTGCCGATGAAGCGATTCTTGTCATCAGGTTGGAGTGTTTCTTCGGAGCCGGGGCGTCATGGAGGCCTCGGAGCCATGGATGGCGGAGAGACCGGAATGCCGAGTCAGCCCGCAACAGGAGGTTGCGGGCCGACGTCCCCGGATACGAAGAAACACCCCAACCTGATGACAAGAATTGCTCCATCCCCACCCCTCAATCATCCAAGTTGAAACGAATAGTTGTAACCACCCAGGATGGCACCGCCTGACCGTCTATGACACCTGGTTGGAACCTCCACAATGGGATCGCCTTCAAGGCTGCCGAATCGAACAATCCCTTCGGTTGAGCATCGAGGACTGAAACCTCGCTCACCGTTCCGTCCGCCCGCACCAGGAACTTGACCCTTACGTAACCCTCGATGTCCCGTTGCTGCGCCTTTAATGGGTAGATCGGGTCTTTGGACGACAGCATCTTCCGCGGCGGTTGATCCAGGTCGCCGCTGTTGAAGACGAACTCCCCACGCTGAGGCCCTCCTGTGAAAAGCGAAGGGTCGATTCTCACCTGGACATCCAGCGGTGCGGGGCCCCGCGGGCTGGGCTGGGCCAGCTCGGGCATGAAGTCCATCTCGGGTTTCGGCTTGGGTTTGGGAATCTCGTGTTTTTCCTCGGGCGGAGGCGGCGTGGCAGGTTTGAGGGTGACCAGGTTCACCGATACCGGAGCGGTGGAGGTCTGACGGACGGGCCGGTCCCTCGACAACAGGGCGGCCGAGGCGAACAGCACGATGTTCAGCACCACGGCCACCACGAAGGCGTAAGCCAGCAGCATGCCCTTGCGTTTCATCATTCTCCCGTTTCCCGATTCGCGGCCAGACTCACGTTCATCGCGCCCGCCAGGCGGCACTGATCCATGGCCCGCACCACGATGCCGGTTTTCTGTCCTTGTCCGCCACGATCACCACGCCACTATCAGGATCCTCGGCCAGGGCGCGTTCGATCAAGGCCCGAACGCTGCGTACGTCGATGCGCTTGTCTTCCATGTAGATCTGCCCGTCGGCACTGATTCCCAGCATGATGTTGCCACGTTCCTTCATCTCGGCGGTAGCCGCGGTGGAACGCTGCACATCGATGCCCGTCTCCTTCACGAAACTGGTGGTGACGACAAAAAAGATCAGCAGCAGGAACACCATGTCCACCAGGGGACCCATGTTGATGTTCACCTCGCTGCCGCCTCCGCGCAGGGTATTGCGTACGTTGATCATGACTGGGTTCCTTCGGCCAGGTGCTGTGCCAGCACCGCCGTGGTTTCGTCGAGATTGGTCTTGAGTGTCTGGGCCGTCCGGTTCAACCGGTTGCTCATCAACAACCCCGGAATGGCCACCAGCAGCCCGGTCTGGGTGGTGATCAGGGCGATCGAGATACCACTGGCCATGGCGCGCGAGTTGCCGGTGCCGAAGACCGAGATCACCTCGAAGGTTTCGATCATGCCCAGCACCGTGCCCAGCAGACCCAGCAACGGGGCCACTGCGGCCAGCACAGCGATGGCGGCCAGCCGGGCATCCAGGGTCTGTTGAAGCTGGAGCGAAACCTGGCCCAGGATTTTCCTGTCCAGCGTGATCACCCCGGACCGTTCCCGCAGGAAGTCCCGCACCAGGCGGGCCCGCAGGCCCTGATCGTTTCGCACCGGAACGGTACTTTGGCCGGAAACCAGGGCGATGGCCTCCTGGCGATCCAGGTCGCCCCGTCCCAGGGTCGCGAATTCCCGCAGGCGGTCCACGATCATCGTCCACAGGACCACCGAGGTGATCACCAGCGGCAGCATGATCCATCCGCCCTGCCGGAAATAATCGACCGTGAACCAGTACGCGTCGGTCATGAAACCCCCGTGATCTTCTGCTTGTCGATGATGTTCGTCAGCTGCACCGCCTTGGCCTCCATGTCGCCGATGAGATGATCCGATTTCCGCGACAGGTAGGTGTGTAGCAGCATGATGGGGATGGCCACGGCCAGGCCCAGCTCGGTGGTCACCAGGGCCTCGCTGATGCCGCCGGACATGAGCTTGGGATCGCTGGTGCCGAACAGGGTGATGACCCGGAAGGTATCGATCATACCGGTGACTGTGCCCAGCAGGCCAAGCAGTGGTGCCACCGCGCCGAGAACCGCCAGCATGGCGATCCCTTTCTGAACCTGGGGCAGTTCATGCAGGATCGCTTCCTGCAGCACGCTTTCCAGGGTTTCCCGCGACTCGTTCCGGGCTTCGAGTCCGGCCTTGATCACCTGAACTACCGGCGACTTCTTGCCCCGGTGCCCGGCGACGATCTGCTCGCAAGCGGTCCATTCTCCCTTGGCCGCCAGTTCGTTCACCTCGCCCATGATGCGGTCCGTGTTGCCGTGCATACGGTTCAAGTAGATGATCTTGATGATCACGATCACCAGCGCGGTCAAGGCGATCAGGAAGATGGGCCAGATGATCGGCCCGCCCTGGCGCACCTGCTCGATCAGGTCGGTGTGCTGGGTCAGCTGGCGCAGCGCAGCGCCGCCGCTCATGTCGATCGGAACCAGGTCCGACTGGCCGGCCAGATACTTGTCCAGCGCCCGCCGCACGCTACGCGGCGGCAGATCCGCCAGGGCAAAAAGCCGGTGGGCCTCGGGGGACCACACCAGAAAGCCCGTTTCCGCAGTGGTCTGATAGACGGTGGTGAACTTGCCCAGCTGGAAAATTTTGCCCGTGGTCTGGCGGCCGTCCCGCCCGACAAATTCGCCTTCACGCAGGCTGACCTGGCCGCCCCGTTCGATCTCGTCGAAAAATACTCCCGCCATGCCGGCGATGTCTTCGATATCGGGGAAATAACCCGTGTCCAGCAGGGGGCTGATGGTGTCCAGGCGCCAGTCCGCTCCCGCACTCAGGGCCGAGGCTTTCAGCAACGATTCCAGATCGCGGGCCGCCACCCGCACGTTGCCCGAGATTTCCCGGAATCCCAGCTCACGGCCGGACCACTTCTCGGCCAGGTCCTCCCGCAGGATGGCCGCTTCCTTCTGGCGCTGATCCAGGTCCCGCAGGTCCTGCTCGAGAGCGGTCTGCTCCTGCTCCAGACGCCCGACCTCGGCACGCAATTTTTCCTGGTCCGCCAGAATGACCTCTTCCGCCAGAAGAGCTTCGGCCTGCGCGGCGGCGCGGTCGGCGGCGGCCTGGCGGGCCGCTTCGCGGATGTCCTGGCCCGCGGCCGGAACGGCCAACACGATCAACA
>DAOWLV010000088.1 GCA_030643455.1 Candidatus Krumholzibacteriia bacterium
GCAGGACCCGACGCGAACGGGCGACCGCCTGCTGGCGGTCTTCGCCCCAGACGATCAGCTTGGCCAGCAAGGGGTCGTAGTGGATGGGCACGTCATACCCTTCATAGACGCCGGTGTCGAGACGGACCCCTGGTCCCTGGGGCACGGTCATGGATTCGATCCGGCCTATGCTGGGCGCGAAATTCTTGCCCGGATCCTCGGCGTAGAGCCGGAATTCCAGGGCCCAACCCTGCTGGCGGAGGTCTTCCTGGCGGTAGCAGATACCCTCGCCGAGGGCGATTTTAACCATGGCGTGGACCAGGTCCGTACCGGTGACCATCTCGGTGACCGGGTGTTCTACCTGCAGCCTGGTGTTCATTTCCAGGAAGTAGAATTCGCCGTCGGGGGCCAGGATGAACTCGACCGTGCCGGCGCCCCGGTAGTCGATGGCCTCGGCGGTCTGGACCGCAGCCTCGCAGATCCGCATTCTCAGTTCAGGGGTGAGGGAGGGGGAGGGGCTCTCTTCGATCACCTTCTGGTGGCGCCGCTGCACCGAACATTCCCTTTCGAAGACATGGATCGCGTTACCCTGGCCGTCACCGAGGACCTGGACCTCGATGTGTTTGGGATCCTCGATGTACTTTTCCACGAAGATGGCGTCGTTGCCGAAGGCGCTGAGGGCCTCACCCATGGTCTGACGCAGGGAACTGGCCATCTCGCCGGGCTCCCGAACGATCCGCATCCCCTTGCCACCACCTCCGGCGGAGGCTTTCAGCAGAACGGGATAACCGATCTCCTTGGCGATACCGATGGCGACCTCGGGATCGGTCACGGCCTCGTCGGTGCCGGGCACCACGGAAATGCCGCTGGAGCGCATCTTGCGGCGGGAGGCCAGCTTGTCGCCCATGACCTCCATGGACTCGGCGGTCGGTCCGATGAAGACCAGTCCGGCCTCCTCGACCTTTCGGGAGAAGGGTCCGTTCTCGGAAAGGAACCCGTAACCCGGATGAATGGCGCCGGCGGCGCTCTCGGTGGCGGCGGCGAGAATCCGGTCGGCCACCAGGTAACTCTCGGTGGCGGGCGATTCGCCGATGAAGACGGCTTCGTCCGCCATCAGCACGTGCAGGGCGGTCCGGTCGGCTTCCGAGTAGACGGCCACCGTACCGAGGCCCATTTCCTTGAGCCCCTGGATGATGCGCACGGCGATCTCGCCGCGGTTGGCCACGAGCACCTTGTCGAACTTCCTGTTGGTCTTGCTGGTTGCCACGATGCTCTCCCTACAGGGGAATGTTTCCGTGTTTCTTCGGGGGCAGATTCTGTTTCTTGCCGCGCAGGTTGTTCAAGGCCGTGATCAGATGACTGCGCGTGTCCGCCGGTTCGATCACGTCGTCGAGGTAGCCGAGTCCCGCAGCGATGAACGGGTTGGCGTAGGTCTCGTTGTACTGGTCGACCAGCCGTTTCCGTTCGGCGTCGGGGTCGTCACTTGCGGCCAGGTCCTGGCGGTACAGGATGTTCACTGCCCCCTCCGAACCCATGACCGCCAGTTCGGCGCCAGGCCAGGCGATATTGTAGTCGGCGCGGATGTGCTTGCTGTTCATCACGTCGTAGGCTCCGCCGTAGGCCTTGCGCGTGATGACCGTGAGCTTGGGCACGGTGGCCTCGCAGAAGGCGAACAGGAGCTTGGCCCCGTGCTTGATGATGCCGCCGAATTCCTGTTCCGTCCCCGGAAGGAATCCGGGCACGTCCTCGAACACGACCAGGGGGATATTGAAACAATCGCAGGTCCGGACGAAACGTGCGCCCTTGATGGAAGGGTTGATGTCCAGCACCCCGGCCTGGAACTTTGGCTGGTTGGCGACGATGCCCACGGGCCCTCCGTCCAGGCGGGCGAACCCGCAGATGATGTTCTGGGCGTACCTGGGCTGGACCTCGAGGAAATCACCCTCGTCCACCACCAGGCGGATCACCTCGGTCATGTCGTAAGGCTTCCTGTTGTCGTCCGGAACGATGCTGTTGAGTTTCTCCTCGCGCCGGTCGGGCGCATCGGTGGGGGTGATGCGGGGTGGTTCCTCCAGATTGTTCTGGGGCATGAAGCTCATCAGCCGGCGGGTCATCAGCAGGCAGTCGGCGTCGCTGGCGGCCATGAAGTGGGCCACTCCGCTTTTGGTCGAGTGGGTGTTGGCCCCGCCGAGTTCCTCGAAGGTGACGTCCTCGTTGGTGACCATCTTGATGACGTTGGGGCCGGTGACGAACATGTAGCTGGTCTGGTCCACCATCAGGGTGAAATCGGTGATGGCGGGCGAATAGACCGCACCCCCGGCGCATGGTCCCATGATGGCGGAGATCTGGGGGATGACTCCCGAGGCCATGGTGTTGCGCCAGAAAATCTCGGCGTATCCGGCAAGAGATCGCACACCCTCCTGGATGCGGGCGCCTCCGCTGTCGTTCAGCCCGATCACCGGGCAACCGTTTTCAAGGGCCTGGTCCATGAGGTGACAGATCTTCAGGGCGTTGGCTTCGCTCATGGATCCGCCGAAGACCGTGAAATCCTGGGCGAAAACGTAGATCTGACGGCCATCGATGCGACCCGTTCCGGTGACCATGCCGTCACCGACGGGGCGGTTATCGTCCATGCCCATCTCGTGGCTGCGGTGCCTGACAAAGACGCCGGTTTCCTGGAAACTGCCTTCGTCGAGCAGGAGGTGGATGCGTTCACGGGCGGTCAGCCGACCCTTGGCGTGGATCTTGGCCACACGGTCGGGCCCGCCGCCGGCCAGGGCCTCGGCGCGCAGCTCGTTCAGTCGTTTGAGATTGTCGGCGAAGGAATTGGTCATTTTGATTCCCTTTGCGCTGGGAGCGTTGGTGCCGGTCACGAAAAAAATAGGGGCTAGCAGATGCGGGCCGCCGACGTGAGAATCTAACAGACTCGCGAAAGAAGCTCAATTCCGGAAAGAACACGCGGGATGTGACGTGGTTCCTCAGCCGCGGCCGGACATCTTGCGGCGTATCAGGCGAAGGATGAGATTGGCGAGATCCCGGTGGTTGCCGGGCTTCAACAGGAATTCGACCACCCCGGCTTCACGCGCCTGCTGTTCATGGAAGCTGTCCCGAAAACCCGTGAAGAGGATGACGGGAATGTCCGGGCGGATTTCGTGGATCTTCCGCGTCAGGGCGACGCCGGACATGTGGGGCATGATCTGATCGGTGACCACGACATCGAAGATTTCCGGTGTCTGGGAGAAATCGGCCAGGGCCTTGCGGCTGTCCGTGTGGGTGATCACGCGAAACCCCTGGCGTTGCAGCCCGCTGGTCATGACCTGGGCCACCATTTCCTCGTCGTCTATCAGCATCACGGTTGCCGCCGGTCCGGAATCCGATTCGACGGGTGCGGCAATAGGCTCGGGTGTATCTTCACCTCGGAGGGCCCCATCCGCGAATTCCACCACCGCCGGGGCGGGAGCGGTCTTGCGTTCGGCCTCACTGGACACCTCCCAGGCGATGAGAGGGAAGTAGAGGATGAATTCCGTGCCTTCGCCGACCCGGCTGTGCACGATGGTCACCCCGTCGTTGTCGGCAAGGATCCGGGAAACGGTGCTCAGGCCGATGCCCATCTTGCTTCCGTTCCTGGTGCCGGTGAAGTATGAGTCGAAGATCCGGTCCAGCGTTTCCTTGTCCATTCCCCGACCGTCGTCGCGCACGGTCAGGCGGGCGTAACTGCCGGGTTCCAGGTCCTGGGGTGCAGCCTTCCGGCCGTGGGTAACTATTTCCTCCTCCAGCACGATCTCCAGGGTGCCGGTGTTGCGGTACATGGCGTGCATGGAGTTGCTGCACAGATTCATAAGGACCTGCTGGATGCCCGTGACCGAAGCCAGGACCGGGCCGCAGGGTTTCAACTCGGATTTGATGGTAATCGAGGAGGGAAGGATGTCCCGGATGAGCTTGAGGGTGTCCCGCACGACCGGGATAAGATCGGTGGGCTTGCGAGCCTGGTCGGCCCGCAGATAGAAATCGCTGATCTCCCGGACCAGGTCGCTGGCCATATGACCGGCCTTGGCGATCCGGTCCAGTTCTTCCGCCACCGGGGACCCGGGTGGAAGTTCGTTGGTGGCGATCCGGGTGTGCCCCAGGATCACGGCCAGCAGGTTGTTCAGGTTGTTGACTATGCTTCCAGCCAGGATGCCCACCGCTTCCATACGGTGCGCCATGTTGAGCTGTCCCGCCAGACGCTGTTGTTCCTCGGTGCTTTCCTTCTGACTGGAACGGAGTTCACGCACTAATTGCCAGGTCCGGTACAGGGCCCACAGAAGCGCTACCACGAGGGCGGCAAGTACCACCGTCGACAGAAAGAATTGGGAACGAATCAGATCGCTCATACCATGGTACTCCATCTGCCTGGGAAGATCCGCAGGATATCCAATTGGGTGTGGTTGGCATGTCATCCCCCAGGTCCCATCAATATGGCCGTTTTCCGGTCTCTTCGCCACCTGGGTCGGTCTTGAAAATGAGTTGTCCGCGAAGGGCCTGATGCCAAAATAATAAGAAACATGTCAGGGATGATTTGTTATAGTGCAGAAGCTGAAGATTCTTACCATTCCAGCCACCGAAAGGGACAAGCCGATGAGTTACAATAATATCCTCTGTGAATGCGTGGAAGGTGTGGCCAACGTGACGGTGAACCGTCCGGACAAGCTCAACGCCTTGAACACCGAAACCCTCGGTGAGTTGGAAACATGTTTCGCGGATCTGGGCAAGGACCCGGAAGTCCGGGTGGTGGTCCTGACCGGAGCGGGGGAGAAGGCCTTCGTGGCCGGGGCCGATATCGGTGAAATGGCCAACATGACGGGCAATGAGGCAGAACGGTTTTCCGCCCGTGGGCAGGCCCTCATGGATCGCATCGAAAACCTGGGCAAACCCGTCATCGCCGCCGTCAACGGATTCGCCCTGGGGGGAGGGTGTGAGTTGGCCATGGCCTGTACTTTCCGGTACGCTTCGGACAAGGCCCGGATGGGACTGCCGGAAACCGGTCTTGGTCTGATTCCCGGCTTTGGCGGGACGCAACGGCTTTCCCGCCTCGTCGGCCGGGGCCGCGCCATGGAAATGGTGCTTCTGGGAAACATGATCGACGCCGTCGACGCCATGGCCATCGGCCTGGTGAACAAGGTCTATCCGGCCGAGGAGTTCACCGACTCCGTGGGGATCGTTGCGAAGGCCCTGGCCGCGAAATCCACCCTCACCCTGCGCGTGGCCCTCAAATCGGTGGGCGAAGGGTTGGAAATGAACCAGGCAAGTGGATGTCGTCTGGAGGCGGCCCTGTTCGGAATCTGCGGATCCTCGGACGATGCCCGGGAGGGCTGCTCGGCCTTCATGGAGAAGCGAAAACCTGAATTCAAGGATTCCTGACCAGGCGCGGAAAAACAGATGTTTGCGGTCCTGAATCAAGACTCCGGTGGAGTGGAAACATTTTTTTGGGGCCGGTGCCGTTGTCTATTATGTTTAACCGGTAACAGCATTTTGCCTTCTCACCTTCAAAAATTGAGGTGATTTCCATGACCGAAAAAATCGCCCTGGACGTGCCTTTCATGGAGGTCAGCGGGGAACTCTGCAAGGGTTGCCAGCTGTGCCTGGCCGTCTGTCCGAAAAGTGTCATCGCCATCAGCGACAAGCTGAACAGCGCCAGCTACCACCCGGCCTTCTACACCGGCGCCGACTGCACCGGTTGCGGCCTTTGTTTCTATGCCTGTCCCGAACCGGGCGCCATTCGCGTGGTCAAACCCTAGATTGATCCGCTCCAACTCGACGGGAGAAAGTCCATGGCCAAACAATTCATGAAGGGCAACGACGCCATCATCGTCGGCGCTCTCGCGGCGGGATGCCGGGCGTATTACGGCTACCCCATCACTCCGGCCAGCGAAATCGCCCACGCGGCCGCCCTGCATTTCCCCGCCCTCGGCGGCGTGTTCATCCAGGCCGAAAGCGAAGTGTCTGCCATCAACATGGTCTACGGCACCTCCGGCATGGGAGTGCGCACCATGACCGCATCTTCGAGCCCCGGCTTCAGTTTGAAGCAGGAGGGTCTGAGTTACTGCGCGGGCGCGGAACTGCCCTGTGTCGTCGTTAATATCGTTCGCGGTGGTCCGGGCCTGGGCAACATCGCTCCCGAACAGGCCGATTATTTCCAGATCACCAAGGGCGGCGGCCATGGCAACTACCGCCTGATCGCGCTGGCGCCCAACGGTGCCCAGGAGATGTGCGATCTGACCATGAAGGCCTTCGAACTGGCGGACAAGTACCGGAACCCGGCCTGCATCATGGCCGACGGTATCACCGGTCAGATGATGGAAGTCGTGGATATCCCCGAGGGCGTCACCGACCTGCCCGACCATTCCGCCTGGGCGGTCACGGGCAAGCCGGATACGTCCGGCAACCTGATCAGCTCCATCGTGCTGGATCCCCACGATCTGGAAGACCACAACCTGAAGCTCGATGCAAAATACAAGGAAATCATGGCCAACGAGGTGATGTACGAGGAGTACAAAACCGAAGACGCGGATCTGATCGTGGTAGCCTACGGCGTGGTCAGCAGGATCGTCTACTCCACCGTGGACCTGGCCCGCGAGCAGGGGCTCAAGGTCGGGTTGTTGAGGCCCATTACCCTGTGGCCGTTCCCGACCGAGGTCATCGCCAGACTGGCGGATTCCGCCAGCGCATTCCTGGCCGTCGAACTTTCCACCGGACAGATGGTCGAAGACGTGCAGTTGGCGGTCAACGGCAAGGTTCCCGTTCACTTCTACGGACGCTGCGGCGGTGTCGTGCCCGGCAGCGAGGAACTCCTGGACGAGTTCAACAAGATCACCGAAGGAGTCACCCAGTCATGAAAACCTTCGAGAAATCCAACTCCTTCTACCAGGTCTTCGAGCGCAAATCCGGTCCTGCAAAGGAAGCTACCCACTATTGCCCCGGCTGCGGCCACGGCAACGTCCACAAGATGATCGCCGAATCGATGGAGGAACTGGACCTGACCAAGCGGACCGTATTCGTGTCTCCGGTCGGTTGTTCGGTGTTCGGGTATTATTACTTCGATTGCGGCAATTTCCAGGCCGCGCACGGTCGCGCGGCGGCCGTGGGCACCGCCATCAAACGGACAAACCCCGATGCCATCGTCATCTCCTATCAGGGTGACGGCGACCTGGCCGCCATCGGAACCGCCGAGACGATCCACGCTGCCAACCGCGGGGAAAACATCACGGTGTTTTTCGTGAACAACGCGATCTACGGCATGACCGGCGGTCAGATGGCGCCCACGACGATGATCGGCCAGCGGTCGGCCACCACCCCGTTGGGCCGCAAAGAGGATATCCACGGCAACCCCATCCGCATGGCCGAGATGCTCGCGACCCTGCCCGCGCCGACCTATATCGAACGGGTGGCCATCGGCAACAGCAAGCACATCATGAAGGCCCGCAAGGCCATCAAGAAAGCCCTGCGCATCCAGGCCGAAGGCAAGGGTTACAGTTTCGTGGAGATCGTTTCCGCCTGCCCCACCGGCTGGAAGATGGACCCGGTGAACGCCCGCGACTGGTTGGTCAACGACATGCTCAAGGTGTTCCCCCTGGGTGTGTTCAAGGATGAGAGCGACAACCAGGACGAAGACGCCTGGAAACGCCACTTCGAGCCTTTCGACAAGGCCAAGGTGGATGTCTACCTGGACCGGATGAAAAGCGCTGTCGGCGAAATCGAGCCGACTGTTCTTCCTGAGGACCTGAACTGCAAGTTCGCAGGGTTCGGCGGGCAGGGTATCCTGACCCTGGGGCTGTTCCTGTCGCAGATCGGCATGCGCGGCGGCCACCATGTCAGCTGGTTCCCGGCCTACGGTCCGGAAATGCGCGGTGGTACGGCCAATTGCTCGGTCAACCTATCGAGCGAGCGCATCGGCACCCCTCTGGTTGACCATCCCAACGTCCTGGTGGTCATGAATCAACCCTCGCTCGAGTTGTTCGAAAAGGATGTGGTGGACGGAGGGACCATCATTCTCGATTCGACTGTGGTGGAGGGAACCCCGGACACCAAGCGGCTGAACGCGGTGATGATTCCCGCCAGCGACATCGCTGACGAGGTCGGAACCCCCAAGGTTGCCAATGTCGTGATTCTCGGTGCCCTGGTTGCGGCCACCGATGCCTTCACACCGGAATTCTGCGAGTCGACGTTGCGGGCGATCATCAAGAAGAAGAGCCTCATCGACATGAACATTGAGGCCTTCCGCCGGGGTTACGACTTCGTCAAGAAGGCCTGACACCACAGGTTGACCGGGCCCTGGAATCCCACGGCCCGCGCAGGGCGGAGATAAAATGATCATCGGGATTCCTCGCTCGCGTTCGGTGGACGAATTCCGGGTAGGGCTGCCGCCCCGGGCGGTGGCCCACCTGGTCGATCGCGGCAGCGAAGTCGTTGTCGAGAGGAACGCCGGCGCCGGCAGCGGTTTTACCAACGAGCAGTACGACGCCGCGGGCGCCCGCATTCTCCATACCCTCGACGAGATCTACGGCCGGGCCGACATCGTGGTCAAGGTCAACCAGCCTGTCCCCGAGGAATACCCGCTGATCCGTTCCGGACAGATTCTCATGTCGGTGATGCACCTGGCCGTGGCCGATCCGCGCCTGGTCGACATCCTGCTGGAACGCCGCTGCACGGCCATCGATTTCGTGACCATCCAGGATGAGCAGGGGAATCTGCCGGTGCTTCGCCCGCTGTCCCAGATCGCGGGCCGCATGGTGCCCCAGATCGCTTCCCGGTACCTGCAGACCGACCACGGTGGCCAGGGGATCCTGCTGGGTGGTGCTCCGGCCGTGCCACCGGCAGAGGTGGTGGTGATCGGGGCAGGGATCGTCGGCCGCAACGCCGTGCGGGCCTGCATCGGTGCCGGAGCCCGGGTCACCCTGCTGGACAGCGATTTCGACAGGATCAGTGAGCTCGACTGGACCTTTCCCGGTCAAGTCACAACCTTCCAGGCCAACGAAGCGACCCTGCGCAAGGTCCTGTCCTATGCCAACGTGGTGGTCGGCGCGGTTCTCATCCCCGGAGCCCGGACACCCCACCTGGTGACCAAGGAAATGGTGGGGCTGCTGCGCGACAAGAGCCTGATCATCGACATCTCCGTGGACCAGGGCGGCTGCTTCGAGACCAGCCGTCCGACCCGGCTATCGGATCCCACCTATGTCGTTGACGGGATCACCCACTACTGCGTGCCCAACCTTCCGAGCCTGGTGGCCAGGTCCGCGACCTACGCCCTGAGCAACGCCATTCTGCCCTACGTTTCGGAAGTTGCGTCAGCTCCCCTGGCGGAGGTGCTGGCCGCGGATCCGACCCTTTCTCGCGGAGTCAATGTCCTGGACGGCCAGGTCACCCATTGGGGCCTGGCCCTGGCGCGGGATTGTGACGCGGTGTCGGTGTCCCAGGCATGTGGCGGGTCAGATCCATGAGCTGGATGACCCTGTACAGATCTCGTCTCCAAAGTGCCGCCGAAGCCGTCCAGGTGGTGCAGTCCGGTCACAAGGTGTACATGGGTTCGGGCTGCGCCGCGCCTCACGGCCTGATCACCGCCCTGACCGACCGGGCCGAGGA
>DAOWLV010000434.1 GCA_030643455.1 Candidatus Krumholzibacteriia bacterium
CAGAAGCCGGTTTTCGCGCCGCATCGCAAGGGACAGAAATCGTTCTCTTTCGAACGGACGGAAAACGCGGCAGACGTGGTTCTGGATTACCCCCGCACCATGCACTCGGTGAAGAAGTTCTTCCTGCCGCCGCGCGAGGAACTGCTCAGCTTCGACCTCACAAAAAACGACTTCGAGGCGGCGGAAATTCCCACCGCCGAAGCGATCTTCCTGGGTGTTCATTCCTACGACCTCGCGGCGGTCGGACGGCTGGACTACAACTTCACCGTCGGCAGTCCCGAGCGGAACTACCTGACGCGAAGGCAGGACGCCATCTTCATCGGCGTTTCCTTCGAGCCGGACAAGTACCATTTCTCAGGATCGGTGGGCATTCGCCCCGAGGACAGCACCGGTTGCGACATCTTCCTGACCAGGCTGTTCGAGGGATACGTCCTGGAGGTTCTCACGCCCAAGGGCCAGGCGCTCATGGAAGGTCTGGACCTGCCGGCCCACGAGGCGGGCAAGCCGGCCATGGGACATTTCCAGCAGCACATCTTCGTGCCGCAGGCCAAGCTGGGCGAGATCATGGAGCGCAGCTACGACAATCCGGTCTGGGAAGAGACTGCGGAAAAATGCGTCGGCTGCGGAACGTGCAACCTGGTCTGCCCCACCTGCTACTGCTTCGACGTCGAGGAAAACGTGGACATCACCGCCACCAAGGGCAACCGGGAGCGCCACTGGGACGGTTGCATGCTGCGCGACTTCAGCGAAGTCGCCGGCGGGGAGGTGTTCCGCGAATCGTTGGCCTCGCGCCAGCGGCATCGGGTGTTCCGGAAGTTCAAATACATCAGCGACCAGACGGGACAACCCTGGTGCGTGGGATGCGGACGCTGCACGGCCTACTGCACGGCCGGCATCAGCATCGTAGCCATCGTCAACCGACTCATCGGAGAATATGAACGCGCCGCCGTGGCGCCGGTCTAGGGGAGGTCGAACATGAATCTCAGCGAGTTGAAATTACCTGCCGAACTGGAAGACCTCTACTATCCGGTGATGGCGGAAATCAAGGAAGTCAAGCGGTTGTCGGCGATGGAGACCTACTACCGGATCGAACTTCCCGGCGGCGAGGATCTCGGCCATGTGCCGGGCCAGTTCGTGGAGCTTTCCATTTTTGGTGTGGGCGAGGCGCCCTTTTCCGTATCCTCGTCTCCCACCCTGAAAGGATCGTTCGAGCTGGGAGTGCGCCGCGCGGGCATGCTGACGGACGTTCTGCTGCGCCAGCAGGCAGGTACGAAAGTCGGTATCCGCGGACCTTTCGGCAACGGCATCGACATCGAGAAGTTCAAGGGCAAGGACGTGCTGATCGTCGCCGGCGGCATCGGACTGGTGCCGATGCGTTCGATGATCAACTACGTCATCGACAACCGGGACCAGTTCGGCAAGCTGATCATCTGCTACGGCAGCAAGAGCGATCAGGACCTGCTGTTCACCGATGAACTGGCCCAGTGGGACAAGGATCCCTCCATCGATTATCAGGTCACCGTGGACCAGGGTTCGGACTCCTGGCAGGGCAACACCGGCGTGATCACAACGCTGATTCCCGGCCTGGATCTGGATCTGCCCAACACGGTGTGCTGCATCTGCGGCCCGCCGGTCATGTACCGGTTTGTCCTGCTGTCGCTGAAATCGAAAGGCCTGTCGGAAGAGAACATCTACATGTCGCTCGAACGACGCATGAAATGCGGTGTGGGCAAGTGCGGACACTGCCAGATCAACCATTCCTACGTCTGCCAGGACGGCCCGGTATACCACTATCCCGACATCAAGTCGTTGCAGGAGGCGTTGTGATGGCCGACAAACCCCGCGTTGCGATCTTCGACTTCACCGGCTGCGAAGGCTGCGAGCTGAACCAGCTCAATTTCGAGGATCAGTTGCTGGACATCCTGGCCCACGTCGACATCGTCGAATGGCGCGAGGCCATGGACGGCCAGGTCGATGAATATGACATCGCGTTTGTCGAAGGTTCGCTTTCGACACCCGACTGCATCAACCGGATCAACGAGGTTCGCCGCAAGACCAAGATCCTGGTCGCGCTCGGCGCCTGCGCGGTGCAGGGCGGCGTCAACGGACTGAAAAGCACCCGGCCCATCGAGGAGGTGCGTCAGGAGGTCTACGGCGACGATAAATACCTGTTCCCGACCTTGCCGGCGCTGCCGTTGTCGTCGGTGGTCAAGGTGGACTACAACGTGCGCGGCTGCCCGATGACCCAGATCGAATTTCTGAAGGTCTTCACTTCCCTGGTCATGGGCAAGGAGCCCATCGAACCGGACCACTCGGTCTGCGTGGAGTGCAAGCTGAACGAAAACGAGTGTGTCTACGAGAAGGGCATGATCTGCCTCGGGCCCGTGACCCGGGCCGGCTGCGACGCCCATTGTCCCGGTGTCGGGCAGTACTGCACCGGTTGCCGGGGCCTGGTCTCCCAGCCCAACCTGAAGGGCATGGAGGAGATCCTGGTCGAACACGGCCTGAGCGTGGACGAGGCCGGTAAAAGGCTCGAACTCTACAACGCCTATGAACTGGATGGGGTGCGCCCATGAGTACGGCAACGGGAACCAATCTGAACATCAAGGTCAAACACCTCACCCGGGTCGAGGGGCACGGCAACATCGTGGTGAACATGAAAGAGGGCGTGCTGGAGAAGGCCCAGCTCGAGATCGTGGAAGCGCCGCGATACTTCGAGGCCATGCTCAAGGGGCGCAGTTTCCACGAGGCGGCGATCATCACTTCCCGGATCTGCGGGATCTGTTCGCTGGGTCACCAGATCACCTCGCTCAAGGCGACCGAGCAGGCCCTGGGCCTCGAGATCAGCGAGCAGACTGTGCTGCTGCGCAAGCTGTTGATCCACGGGGCCACCATGCAGTCCAACATCCTGCACGCCTATTTCCTGGCCGCGCCGGATTTTCTGAAGG
>DAOWLV010000300.1 GCA_030643455.1 Candidatus Krumholzibacteriia bacterium
CGGCCGACGGCACCCTGTTCGTGGTGGAAGAGGGGTTGGGCCAGGTGCTCCACCTGGATCGTGAAGGAAATCTCCTCGAGCGGTTGACTCCTGCCGGATTGCCCGAGATGGGCAACGCCGGTCTGGAAGGCGTCACCATCGACCCGCGCACGGGGCACCTTTTTCTCCTGAAGGAAAAGGAGCCCGGTCTGCTGATCGAGATGGACCGCGACGGAACCGTGCTGGCAACGGTCGAACTGGACTTCGCCACCGACTATTCCGGCCTGGCTTTCGACGCCGCTGCCGGCCAGCTGCTGGTCATCAGCGACCAGTCAGCCACCCTGACCTGGTGCACAACTGACGGGAAACCCCAGCGAACCCTGGCAACGGGCCTGGAAAAGGGGGAGGGCATCGCCCTTGATCCGGACCGGTCGGTGTTCTATGCGGTCAGCGACAGCTGGGCCACCCTGACCTCCTACGAAGTAAGCGAGTAACCAAACGCTCCGGTCGTGGAGCCCCGACATGGAAAGAGAGAGATGATCATGGCCAAGGAAGAACTCAAGATCGGGGAAATCTCCAAACCCCGTTTCGAATTCCGCACCTTCGGACAGGATTTCGACGAGGCCGCGCACCTGATGGCGCGACTTTCGATGCCGGTACCTGAAAAGGTCTGGGAACGCGAATCCGCCGAGATCTACATCATGTCCCGCGCCAACGACCTCAACAACATGAAGATCCGCGACGGCAAGATGGACATCAAGACCTTCGTGACCGAAGTCGACGGCCTCGAGCAGTGGAACCCCCTGATGAAGGGCGAATTCCCCCTCCCCGTGGCCACACTGAGTGATGACGTGTTCCCGGCCTTCCAGGTCGAAGCGCCCGAGTTCACCCAGGAATCCTACACCCTCGACGAGTTCCTGGACATGATCCGCGCCCATCCCGATCTGCAGGCGGTCAAGGTCCACAAGCAGCGTTTCGGCTTCATGGTCAACAATACCATCTGCGAAGTGGCCCATGTCCTGATCAACGGCGCCGAGGTCGTTTCCATCAATTCGGAATCCACGGAGATCGAAGACATCAAGAAGACGATGGAGGAAGTCGGCCTGGTCGGGGTGGAGAACATCAACTACCTGCAGGCCATCAAGCGGGTCATCGGCTGGATCGAGAAGGACCTGGCCAACTGATCACTCCTTTCGGTCTGGACATGGCCCCATATCCCGATAATACCCGAAAATTCGCTGGCCAGTGAAGATCCCCCGGGGGGCCTTCACTGGCCAGGTCGTTGGTTTATCTGGAAAAGGTAATGGAGTGTTTCCCTTTGAATCAGGCGACACCCAATTCAAGAATACCTTCCCACTGACCTCTCCAGTTCCCGCCGGTGCACGCACTCCAGAACCACCAGCTCAGTCGCCTCCAACCGGAACAACAACCGGTAGGTGCCCAGCCGCTGTCGGATGATTTTTCGGTTGGCCGCAAGGCGTTTCGTCCCCTGAAAAGCCGCTTCTTCGCCGGCTGCCAGGCGCCCACTCAAGTGGACGGCTTTGCGGGCAGTTGTCTCGGGCAGGCGACCCAGCCCGGCGGTGAACCGGCGGGCGAATACCGGCACCCTGACCGGATGGCTGGTAGCGACCGCTTCGTCCAGCAATAGTTCCGGTGCGTCGTCTTCGGTCGCCTCGGTAGCCGCGAGGCTGGCTTCGAGTTCGGCGCGGATTGCCTGGTTGTCTTTTTCCATTGCTTCGCTGTTGGCCACGGCGGTCTTGAACTTTCGGCGGTAATGGTTGCGGTCCTGATGATTTCGTCTGACTTCCTGTTTTAGATCAATGATCGCAGACTGCAGTTCCACAACTTCGGCGTTGGGTCGCGTTGTTGTCGGGGTGTCGGGCACGGCAACTTCCGGTATCTCCGGATGCTGTTTTCTTGCCGACGTCAGCTGGGCAGTCTTCAGCGCCCGCTCCTTCTCCGCCAGTTTTTTCTCCAGCTCTTTTGCACGGGCTTTTGCTGTCTGGAGCTGCTCATACTCTACGGTACTCCGGGCATTGGCGCCCGATATGGTCGTGGCAGAAGCACGCTCCAACAGGCGCTGTTCAAAGAGACCTTCGGCGACATCGGCCGGAAGCAATTCAAGCCGATCCCGTGCTTCCAGCAAATGGTTCAATACGGTCTCCGCTTCCCACAGGTCCGAATAGGCGATCGCACCGCGGCCGACCAGTATGCCGAGGGCGGGACATCCGACATCGATCAGCTGGCAAGTGAAATCGGTCAGCGACGTCTTGTCCAGACTATCCAATGCCGCTGATTCGATCAGTTCAAGGGCCGGGCCGGGTTCGAGGCGGTCGCGTGCAAATCGGAAGCTAAGGGGGAAAGAGGATTGGGTGTCATTGAAGTCAGGTACATGGGCAGCAAGGCGTCGGGCCAATTCCGGCTTCTTGACACTCATTGCCCGTTCGATTGAATCGACGATATTTCCCTCGTAGTCGTTCTGAACCCCGTTGGCCTCCAGGAAGGACAACACCGCTTCGAATTCGTCGTAAAGGTTCAGGCTGTTGATGTAACTGCAGTACAATTCCGGTGGGATTTTTTCGGGATCCAGCGCGACCAAATCGTGCGACCGCATTTCCCACAACCGATCCTCGGTCAGATACACCTCTGGCGATTCGCGTTGTTCCTGCCGCGTAACGCCGGCGATCTCGGACGAGTCGCGCAACCGTTCAATGTCCTTCTCCTGGCAGCAGCGTTTGTACTTCTTGCCGCTGCCGCAGGGGCAGGGTTCGTTGCGCCCCACCCGGGCGACGGCACGTTGGATGGTGCCTCCCTGCAAAACGACCGGCGGTGGCAGTTCGGGTATGGTGTCCAGGACAGGTTTTTCCAGATTGTGGATGATACTCTGGGCCGACTGTTCGCCCAGGCGCCGTATTTCCGGCGAAGACTCCGGATCCAGGATGCCCCAAAGGTCCTTGTCGTCCAGAAGATGGGCGGCGGCATGGAGCAGCGCGCCTGCTTCAAGGGTGATCACTCGCCGGGCCAGTACTCTGGCTTCGGTGATCAATCCGTCGGGCCAATCGCAGGTTTTCACCTGACAATGCCAGGCCGCGATAAACAGGGCCAACGCCTCCCGTTCCCAGCTCATGTGACCGCGGCGGATAGCCGCAAGCATGGCCGTCGCCAATTCGCCCCGGCAGTGGCCGGCAATGGTGATCATCTTGCCGATATCATCGAATTGTCCGGCCCCGGTGGTCAGGTGACGAGCGTCCAGGGGACGATCCACCAGGAGTGTGGCAAGCATGAGGTTGGTCAAGACCAGGGGCTCATGGCGGGAAACCACCGATTCCAGAAGGGAATCCAGGTCGTCGTCGTCCAGGGGAAGGGCGGCGCCAAGTTCCAGAAGGTCGCCCAGGAAATACCGGCAATGGGCGGCCTGGGTCAAAAATTTCGGTGACGGTTTCATGGGTTTGTGCCTTGATTGGTGGAAATGGGGCTGGTCATGTCATTGTCCCGATTGATAGAAGGTTGTTCTTAGCCAGCCTGTCCGTTTACCGATCACTTCCGCGATTTTTTCCAAAATTTCCTCACCGCCCGAGCTGTCCCCGAGTTCCTGGGCCAAGGGTCCCGCAAGCTCTTCGACCGTGGCGCACAACTCGAGCCCGACTGTGGACAGGTAATTGAAGTTTACTCCAATAATATTGGCAAATCGCTCCCAATGCCGCCGAGCGAGGAATCCCGGCCGGTACTCGCCTCCGATTTTCTGGGCCATCTTCGAAGACAGTCCTCCGTAGATCCTTGTGCAGACAAGGTCATAGAACGGGGCCAGCCGGGGTGCGGAATTTTCACCGATCGCACCTAACAGAAATGAGACGTTTTTTGCGTGTGAGTCCGCATTGCCGATGATGAAGTTGAATATGATCCACCGGATGAGGTCCCGTTTGTCCGGCAGAGGGGATCTGCTGCCACGGGCGAGAACCTCGAACATGTTTTCCAGCGATGGCCCGCCTTCGGTTTCGTATTTGGATTCCGGCGGCACACCCAGGGCCTGACAGAAATCCTCCTGGTGGAGCCGGGTGATGGTGCCGTCTGGACCGGGCCGCCGGTCGTATCGTTCCACCAGCAGGATGGGGGTTTCGGTGTCCGCCAATTCCGTCGGAGGAACCGGAAGTCCGGCCCGGCGCGCCAGGTTGAGGCAGTAGAATTCATTCTGGACGAGGTCGGGAAAATCCTCGTTGCCGACTTTCAACAGGTGGGTACTGGCCGCGCTGCCCACCGGCAGGGACAAATTGCCGGCTGCGTAGTGAACCGGAAGTTTGTCCTGGGCACCGGCCAGGGAGAGTCTCAATTCGATATCCTGAAGCATCAGGGCAAGAAGGGGCGATCGTGGCCGCGAGGCGATAGCCGTCTCGAGTTTGTCCCAGGGCAGGGGAACCAGTTCACAATCCGGCACCCTGGTTTCCGATTCGCGAACGATCCGCAACGCTCCGGCACATTCGCCCCCGATGCCCTCCAGGATGTCGAAATCATTCCGTTCCGACACTCCGAGTTTACGGGCCACTTGCCACCGGATTTCCCCCTCGGGCAGCAGGTTGGCGAACCAAGCTCGGCAAATCGGCTCATTGAAGGGATCTTCCCGAATGGGCAGGGACAGCGAAATCGGCTGGGCATTTTCCAATGCCAGGTAGGAATCGGCGTACCGGAAGGACATGTCCCGGCTTCCTGTTTTCGCCAGATGGCCGAC
>DAOWLV010000284.1 GCA_030643455.1 Candidatus Krumholzibacteriia bacterium
TCGATGATGACTTTAAACGGCGGCGACACGCCGATCAGGTTGGCGGTTCGCATGTTGAGGAACATACGGTCATCGCGCATCATCATCACGGGAATGTCGGCCGGTTCCGTTCCGGAAAGGATCTCCGCTGCGACCAGGCCCGCGCGCCGGTACATGCGCTGTCTCCAGTTGCTGGGTGCCGCGCCCAACAGGGCGCCGTCGCGTACTTCCGGTTCACCAATCAGCGACAGCACGGGCAGCTTGCGTTCCGTAAATGCCATCAACAACTCGGTGATCTCGACCGAGGACATGTCGACCATGGGCATCAGGTAGATGGCGTCAGCATCATCCGGCAGATTGTCCAGGATGGATTCCACGGTGCCATCGCTTATCACGAAAACTGCTTGGCTGTCGGTGATCTTATCAAGACCTGAGCCGTCGCCCGGTAGCGCGGCTACCCAGCCGGCACTGCCGACCACCACCAGGTGTTCATACTCCACCACCAGGTCCAGAACTCCGATATCCGCACTCAGCAGGTTGCCCACCGTGATGTAGGTGAAGTTGTGAAGCCCGCTCGCACCGTCCTTGAACGGAACCTGCTGGATCTCATGATCCAGGACCCAGGTACCGATCACGGGATGGGGGAGGTCAGACAGGTGACCGGCTTCCCTCGACCCCAAAGGGCCGGTGGCAACGATCAGGTCGACCTTTTTGTTCCCCAGGAGGGTTTTCAGTGATGTCTGGATCGACTCGGCGGTGCCATCGGCGGTCTGGTCGAGTTCAGCCGACATCTCCACGGTGTAGTCCACCTCGAGGATCCGGCTGATCTCCAGGCGCAGGCTGTCGCGGAAACCCATCGCCCAGTCGGCTGCGGGTCTGTCGTGCACGAAGGCGATCCGCACCACGGGAAGCGACTGGGCCCTGGCCGACG
The DNA here is from genome assembly GCA_030643455.1 of Candidatus Krumholzibacteriia bacterium. Taxonomy (GTDB): domain Bacteria; phylum Krumholzibacteriota; class Krumholzibacteriia; order LZORAL124-64-63; family LZORAL124-64-63; genus JAGLCY01. Next base: position 911 of record DAOWLV010000284.1, read on the forward strand.
CCGCCCCCGCCGTATTGAAAACCAGGATGGCCAACACAAGGATCAACAGACGTCTGTTCACGAAGATTCCTCCGGGGTTACGGATCGGTTCGTGCCGGTCTTCACTTTAAAGATTATGGCGTAGAAAACAGGCAGCACCACCATTGTAAGCACCGTGGCAAATGTGAGGCCGGCCGCGACCGTGACCGCAAGGGAGTTGAAGAAAGGGTCCGGGAAAAGCGGCGCCATACCCAGGACGGTGGTGGCCGCGGCCATGGAAACCGGTCGCAGGCGACTGGTGGCCGCGGCAAGGATGGCATCGTAGGTTCCCAGGCCTTCGCCGATCTGAATGTTGATTTCGTCGACAAGCACGATGGAGTTCTTGATGATCATCCCGATGAGGCTCAGGAAACCCAGCAGGGCCAGGAACCCGAAGGGCAGGCCGGTACCCAGAAGCCCGATCGTCACGCCGACGATTCCCAGGGGAACGAGCAGCCAGATCACCAGGGTCTGCCGCAGGGAATTGAAGAGCAGCACCACCAGGATGATCATCATCAGGATGAACACAGGCATGCTTGCGGAGAGGGATCCCTGAGCTTCCGAGGTGCTCTTGTATTCGCCCCACCATTCCATGCTGTAGCCAGGGGGCATGTCCAGCGCTTCGACCTGGGGTTGGACCCGGGCCAGGATGTTCGAGGACAGGCCGCGTTCAGGGTCGCAATAAACCGTGATCGACCGCTTGCGATTGGTGCGGGTGATGATCTGGTCTTCCCAGACCGTTTCGAATCCCGCTACCACCTGGGTCAGGGGAATCGATTTTCCAGCCACCGGACTCCAGATCTGAAGATTCCGGATGCTGTTGACATCGAGGCGGTCCGGTTCGGGCGCGCGTACGACAATGGGAAGGAGATCGATGCCCTCGCGGAAAACGCCGACGGGGAAACCTTCAAATCCCTCGAGCAGGGTTCTGGCCACGTCAGTACGTGTGATTCCGTTGAGATTAGCCTGTTCCTTTGCGATCACCGGACGCACCACTTTCACCGGATCGCCCCAGTCGGTGCGGATGTTGAAAGCTTCGGGATCAGCGTGGTAGATGGCCATGGTCTCACGGGCCAGTCGCCGCAGTTCCACCGGATCGTCGCCGATGATCTTCACCTGCACGGCGCCAAGTTCCGCCGGACCGTTGATGAAACGCTTCACCGCGGGAATGCTCTCGGGGTAGTTGTTCTCGATCCAGCCCTGGATCTCCTCCTTGAGATCGGTGATTTGCTTGTAGCTTTCCACCTCCACCTGCATCTGGGCATAGCCGCTGTTGATCTTCTCGGGGTTGTAGGTCAGCATGAAGCGGATGGCGCCTGAGCCGATGGTAGCCGACACGTGGTTGACCCCCTCGAGGGTCATGATGTGTCGCTCGATATCGGTGATATCGTGCTCGACCGTATGGATGCTGGTACCCTGGGGAAGCCAGTAGTCCACCAGGAACTGGTTCCGGGACGAATCGGGAAAGAAGTTGCCTTCAATTGTGCCGAATCCATAGACTGAGGCGCCGAAGATCACCAGCACGACCAGGATCGAAGCCCAGCGGTATTTAATTACGCCACCCAGCATCCCTTTGTACTTGCGATAGAAACCCGTGTCGTAGGGGTCAGAGGCTCCCTTGTCATCCTTGGGTGGTTTGACCTTGAGGAACCGCGTGGCAAGGAAGGGAGTAATGGTGACCGCGATGACCCAGCTGAGAGTCAGGGAGACCAGGATCACCGTGAAAAGCGAGCGTGTGTACTCGCCGGTCTTGTCCTGGCTGGTGCCTACCGCTGCAAAGGCCAGAATGGCGATGGCGGTTCCGGCAAGCAGGGGCATGGCGGTTTTACCGACCACGTCGATGGCTGCCTTCCGGGGACTAACGCCCTTGCCCATACCGATGAGCATGCCATCGGTTACAACGATGGCGTTGTCCACCAGCATACCCAGGGCGATGATCAGAGCTCCCAGCGAAATCCGCTCGAGGATGACTCCTTGGGCCTTCAGGAAGATGAAGCTGCCGCAGATGGTTAGCAACAGGATGAATCCGATCAGCAGGCCGCTGCGCAGACCCATGAAGAACAGCAACACAACGATGACGATGACCACGGCCTGGCCCAGGCTGACCACGAAACTTCTGATGGAAGAGACAACAGCTTCCGGTTGATTGGCAATGACGCCCAATTCGATCCCGACGGGAATCTGGTCCAGGAGCTCAGCCATTCGAATATCGAGCGCTTCACCCATTTTCACGACGTTGCCGCCGGCAACAGTCGAAATTCCCAGACCGACTGCCTCTTTACCGTCGAAATGCAGGATTACCGTGGGGGGATCCTGATAGCCGCGGCGCACATTGGCCACGTCACCCAGATGGATTTGCGATGTGCCCGATACACTGCTCAGTACCAGGCGTTTGAAATCCTCTGCCGACTCGAAAATCCCCGAGGGATTGATGGTGATCAGTGACGAACCGATTTCCACCCGGCCGGCATTGGACGCGAGGTTGTGAGCCTGCAGCTCTTCCACGATGGCCGAGGGTGGGACGCCCAGCTGGGCCATGCGATCGCGGTCGAGTTCGATGTACATGACCTCGGGTTGCATACCCCAGAAATCCACCCGCGACACGTCATTGACCAGGGCCAGTTCCTTGCGCAGAAACTCGCCCACATCCTTTAGCTGGGCGTAGGAGTAGCCATCACCGGTAATGGCTAAGAAGATGCCATAGACGTCACCAAAGTCGTCGTTCACATTGGACGGCCCGGCGCCCGGGGGCAGCTCGACCTGAACATCACCGATTTTTCTACGCAGAACGTCCCAGACCTGGGGCAGGAGTTCGGAATCGTACTTGTCATGCATGCGCACCTTTACGGTGGACATGCCGCGCGCGGAAGTGGACTCAAAGATCTCCTTGAGTTGACCCATCTCCTGGGCGGCCTTTTCGATGCGGTCGGTGACCTCTTGTTCCACCTCCAGTGCGGAGGCGCCCGGATAGGGTGTGGTGATTACGGCGTCCTTGATGGTGAACTCCGGATCCTCGAGCCGGGACATGCCCATGAAGGCCTGGATACCACCAAGCAGAAGCAGGGCGATGACGGCCCAGGTAACGATATTTTTGTCCAGGGCGATTTTTGCGGGATTCATTCCGGCCTCCCCCTATTTGCCCAGCGGGCGCACTTTCATGCCCTCGCTAAGGTTGGTGGAGCCCAAAACGGTGATCTGCTCGCCATCGTTGAGTCCCTCGATAATTTCGATCTCGTCGCCTGTCATCTGGCCCACGGTTACGACGCGGCTGCTCACGGTGCCTGAGGTCTCGTCGTAGACCCAGACCGTGGACACACCACCCTCACCGGCCACTACGGCGGCAACCGGAACCAGTGTAGAGCCCGATGCGCCCTTCATGGTGATGATGACTTTGGCGGTCATGCCTGAAGTGATCGAGAGTCCGGCAGGAGAATCGAAGCCCAGGGTGACCTCGTAGGTTCGGGTCACCGGGTCGGCGGTGCTGCGCAATTCCTTCACCCAGGCATCGATCATCCGGCCGGCCGCGGCGGACACTTCCACCTTGGGGTTCAGTTTCTCGGTCATGTCCTTCACTCCGCCAAGATCGCGCATCCGCAGGTACTCGGCCTCCGGGAAACTGGCCTTGATCTCCATGTAGGAGTCATCGTGGAACATCACGACAGCCTGTTTGGCCTCCACATTCTCGAAGTTTTCCACCAGGCGGCCGGCGATCTTTCCGTCGTAGGGGGCGTAGAGGCGAGTATCGCTCAATGCCTTCTCGGTTGTTTTCAGGTTCGCCTCGGCGACCTCGAACTGGCGGCGTACAACCTCTAGATCACGCAGGGAAATGGCATCGCGTTCGTAGAGGGTCCGGTTGCGCTCGTAGTCGGCGCGGGTCTCGTTGCGCCGGGCCAGGTCGCGATCGCGGGCGGCCTCGTAGTCGCGGGGGTCCAGGGCGGCGA
>DAOWLV010000387.1 GCA_030643455.1 Candidatus Krumholzibacteriia bacterium
GACAGCCGCCGCCTGGTGGTCGAGGCCAAGGCCCGAGCCGATCTGGGCTGGAATCTGAACACCGACCTGTGGATCGTCTCCCGCCAGGGCGGTGAACCCAGGCGTTTGACCGAAAACCCGGGCGCGGACCGCAATCCCCGCTGGTACGCCAAGAAATCCATCGCCTTCATGCGTGCCACCGATCCACTCTGGGAAAGCGCGCCCAATTTCATCGCCGTCGTGACGCCCGCCGACGGGGACTCCGGTGAAATGATTCTCCACGGCACCGGTTTCGATCATCTTTTCTTCAAGTGGACCGAAGCCGACGGGAAATTCTACGTGCTAGGGGCGAACCGAGGCTGCCTGGATCTGTACCGGCTGGACCGTGACCGCCACGAACAGCTCACCGACTGGGGGCACGATTTCTGGGATGTGAGGATCGCGGGCCACCGGGTCGTGTTGTATGGTGCGGGACAGAGTCTGCCCGGCGCCCTTTTCACCGTGGACCTGGGTGAAAAAATCAAGGGTCCTAATCATCCCCGGATCGAGATCGACCCCAACGCGCTTTGGCGCGAAAAAGTGGGGCTGTTCGAGCCCGAGCCTTTCACGGTAGAAGTGGACGGCCGGACCATCGAAGGCTGGTTCTTCAAGCCCGAGGATCTGGAGGATGGCCAGAAGGTGCCCGTGGTGCTGAGCATTCACGGTGGGCCCGAGTGGATGTACGGCGGCTACTTTTTGCCGGAATTCCACATCCTGCCGCGTTTCGATTACGGGGTGGTGATCGCCAATCCCACCGGCAGCATGGGGTACGGCACCGATTTCCGGGCGGGGATCCAGGGCGACTGGGTCGACCGTCCGGGCCGCGAGCTGATGGCCTGTCTGGACCTTGCCGTTGACCAGGGCTGGGCGGACCCCGAACGTCTGGCCGTGATGGGAGGCAGTTACGGGGGCCACCTCGGGGCCGCGTTGACCACCCAGTCGGACCGTTTCCGCGCCGCGGCGCTGGACAGGATGAATCCGGATCTGTTTTCCTTCTGGGGAACGACCGATGAGAAATGGTTTCCCGAGTGGGAATTCATGGGCAAACCCTGGGAGCCTGCCGCCCGGAAGGTCTATCTCCGAAACTCGCCTTTCGAGCATGTCGACCGTGGCAACACTCCGACCTTGATCAGCCAGGGCATGCTTGATTACCGTTGCCTGATCGCCGGCGGTGAGATCTGGTTCTCCGCCTTGCAGTCCCGCGGAGTTCCGGCCCGATTTATCCGCTTCGAAAACGAGGGCCACGGTATCCAGCATCCGGTGAACAAGGTCTTCTACTACAATCAGCTCCTGGACTGGTTCGATGAACACGTCCTGGGTCACAACGGCTTGGCCGAAGAAAACATGGAAACCGATATCGATGAATAACACCCCACTGGTAACCGCAACCCGCGCCAAGAGGGCCAGCCTGTGGCTGATGGCCGCGGCCATGGTGTTCATCATCGGCCTGAAATCCCACGGGGGGCCCGCCCCTGCCGTGCCCTGGCACTTTATCGGGTGGCCGCTCATGGCTGCCGGGATGGCGGTCGCCTGGCGCTGGGAAAGATCCAATTCCTGGTGGAAGACCACCGTCATCCTGGCCTACCTGGTGGTGGTTCTTTTCTTCACGCGGATCGACGGCGACACCGGTGATGCGCACGTGCTCGAACTGGCCCTCGCCCTGGGCGTGGGGATTTTGCTGATCCCCGCGTTGATGGCGAAATACTGGATCGGTCATGGGCTGGACTACAGCTGGTTCCAGGGCCGCTGGTCGCTGAAGATGTGGCTGTGGCTGCCCCTGGGTTTCGTGCTGGCCTTCGGGTTCATGTGGCTGTATTTCAACGTCCTGACGCCGACCCTACATCACAGCTGGCCATTGCCGCTGGAGGGTCCACGGACCGAAGCCCTGTGGCGCCTGTTCTGGGGCTGCAACTTCATCGGCGTGTGGGACGAACTCGCCTTCATCAACCTGGTGTTCGTGTTGCTTGCCCGTCACTTCCGTTTCGGGGAAGCCAACCTCGCGCAGGCGGTGTTTTTTACCAGCTTTCTGCACGAGATGGCGTTTGTGGGGTGGGGGCCGGTGGTTATTTACGGGTTCGCCTTGATCCAGGGGTATACCTATCGCAAGACCGGGTCGCTGTTCTACATCGTGATATTGCATCTCATGATTGATTCGATTCTTTTCTATATGATTGCTAATCGGTGGTACGTTGGGTGGGGATGGCATCCGTGGTAGAGGGGTGTCTCTCCCCTTGCACTGCTTAGCATTCCTTGTTGAAGGACCCCCTGGATTTTGAGTTATGGTTGTGTCATGATGCGCCGTGCAAGGGGAGAGACACCCCTCTACCACGGATGTCATCTCCACCCAAAGCACAACCGAACGCCAAGAGCCGGATAAGAACAGAGCCGGATAAGAGCACCGCGGGTCAAGAATAAGAGGGAGCCATCTGGAGGTGGGATGAGAGTTGGGGGACTGGCAGGAATGGTTTTGATGTTGGCGGCCACAGGGGTTGTTGGGGCGGAGCCCTGGACGGAATTGGAGCCGGGGTTGGATCTGGCGCGGTTTGATTCGGAAATGCGCTCGAGTTCGGCCTATGGGGACCTTGTGGTGTTGCGGGTGGATCCCAGGGTGTGGGATCTGGAGATCGTGGCGGCCTCCCTTCTTGAAGACGATCGCAACCGGGATATCCGGGAATGGTCCGAGGATTTTGATCTGATCGCCGCGATCAACGCAGGCATGTACCAGGCCGACAAGGAGACCCATGTGGGGTTCTGCATGGTGGATGGCGAGGTCATCAGTTGGTATCCCAACAAGTACCGTTCGGCAGCCGCCTTCGATCCGGTGGATGATGATGATCCACCCTTTCGGATCTTTGATCTGGACGAGGTTTCGCTGGAGGAAATCAAGAAGCGTTACCACAACGTCGTCCAAAATCTCAGGCTGATCAAACGGTCGGGGAAAAATCGGTGGGAGCAGTCGAAGGACCGCTGGCGGGAAGCTGCTTTGGGGGAGGATAGCCAGGGGCGCGCGTTACTCATCTCCTGCCGCAAGTCATGGTCGATGCACGACTTCAACGATATTTTGCTGGCCCTGCCCTTGGATCTGGAATGCGCCCAGCATCTGGAAGGAAGCGGGACGGCTCGCTTCTGGCTGCGCCATCCCGTTTTCGGAGAATGGAAGGAACCGGGTTATCCCGGGCCGGATTTGCCGATCATTCTTGGGGTGACGCGGCGGCCTGCGGTTTCTGGGGCGGATTAATCCACGGAATTTACCATTCAGGCGCTGTTTCCCATCCCGGGAAGCGGTCATAGGTGATGCGGTAACCTTCCTCCGCATCAACGTCGGTGACGATGCGCATGTTGGTCTGGGCGTGGAGGACCTTGATCAAATCATCCAGTGATCGGGAGAACAGGGGGCGGCCCTGAGGGATGGCCCATTCCCGCATGGTTCCGTC
>DAOWLV010000346.1 GCA_030643455.1 Candidatus Krumholzibacteriia bacterium
GGACTCGCAAGGATTTGATCCACGAAGTTAAGAAAGCCAAACGTGCGGCCAAGGTGGATCCTTCTCAAGGCGAGTTGCTGCCTTCTTCGCCGCCGGTGGTGGCGCCGCGGGAACTGCCTGTACGCTTCCAGATGGACCTGACTCCAGAACAAGAGGCGCGGCGGTCGGCACTTGTTGAGCGGCTCCATAAATTGGGCGGCGTTCCTAATGACCGAGCTGAGTTGATACTGGAAGCGCTGGCGGCTCTGGTGGAAACAAAGGAGTTACAGGGCCAAAAGTTCCCCCGGGGGGACATTTCAAGCCGACCGCCGGTCCAGATCCACGTCCATGAAAATGCAACCACGGGCCGCATGACGGTCCAAACCGACGCGGGTGAACGCGAGTTGAGCCGGGCCGAATCCGAGAGGATGCGCTGCGACGCCGCGGTCTGCGAACACGGAGGCCGGAACACGACCACCATCCCGCCCCGGGTGCACAGGGAGGTACTCGCAAGGGACCAACACCGTTGCCAGGCGCCCGGTTGTGGCAGGACACGTTTTCTTGAAGTGCACCACATCGTGGCAAGACAAAAGGGAGGTAGCAACAAGGCGGAAAACCTGGTGACCCTCTGCGCCACTTGCCACCGGTTGTGGCACGAGCGGGGAGGCGGAATTCAATTCCGGCGTACTGCTTGATTACTGATCGTCAACGTTGGCTTCACCTGCAAAGACGATTGGCGCGGACCTGGCAAGATCCAGGTGTGTGACAAGTCGCAATGTCAGGTGGAAGCTCATGTAAAGGTGTATTAGCTCCGATCTGTCCCGCAATCACTCCCTTATCTCCCTATGATGTCTCCGCAACTCTCGATATGGTGTTGCTTCTGGGCCTATCTCGATCAGATACCTACCCTCGACCTCCACGTGCACCCAATAGATTTCCCCGTTAAGCTCCTCTACGACGAGTTCATCTGCGAGGCTTCCGTTAACGGTTTTGATGGCTTCCGCGGTCGAATACTCCTTCCAGTCGCCCGCCCCCAACTTGATACAGCGAACCGGCTCGTCGCCCAACGCACCCAGCATACGGACGAACGCTTCGCGCCCTATTCGAAATAAATCAGATTGACCGTTCGGCATGACTTTCTTTCGACCTTGAAACCCAGTTCACAAAACGTTGAACAACCTGCCATCCCCGCGGAAACTCCCCCAAAAACAAAATATCAGAAACCCGACCTGACCACTACCGCTCATGGTCGGACAGGTAGCCATACACGAAAAGAAGTGCCCACGCCCGGCTCGCTTTCCACCTCGATATCGCCACCGGCATTTACCACGATATTGTGGGCAGCCAAAAGGCCCATTCCCGATTTGACTCTTATCCCCTTGCGGGCGAAAGACGGCTCGAAGAGCCCTGCCTGGGTTTCGGGATCCATGCCCACTCCCGTATCGGTGATCTCGATCCCCACACGATCGTTTTCCAGCAGGGTGCAAACCGTGACCGTGCCTCGGCCTTCGATCGCCTCCCCCGCGTTTTTCAGCAGGATCATGAAGACCTGGTTGAGTTCCTGCATGTTGGTCAACAACGGCGGGATGTCACCGAACTCCGTGACAACCGTGATGCGGCCGTGGAATTCGTGTTCCAGCAGGGTCAGGGTGTGCTGCAGGCCCTGGTTCAAGTCAGCATTTTCGACCACGGATCCATCCAGCCGCACAAACCCCTTGAGACTCTGGACGATCTGGCTGATGCGGCCCGTCGCCTCACGGGTCACCTTCTGGTCGCGTTCGAGAATATCCAGGGCCTGGGCGAATTTTTTGTTCTCCAGGACTTCGGGGTGGTCTTGTGCAACAAACTGCCGGATCCGTTGGACACAACGCCGTGAAACGTCATTCACTCCGTTGATGGCTCCCAGCGGATTGTTGACCTCGTGCAGCAGCCCGGCCACCAGGGAGCCCAGCGCCGCCCTTTTCTCCGACTGGATCAACTGGGCCTGGGCCTCGTTGAGTTCGTTCAGCAACGTCTCGAGCTGGTCGTTCTTTTCCTTCAGTTCGACATTCTTCAGACGTGAGATCTCGGATTTCTGCTCGGCTTTTTCCATCTCGAATCCGACTTCGAGATTTTTCAGCCGCGAATTGGCCTGGTCGCCGACCACCTGTTCCTTGACCTGTTGGTAGATCTTGTAATGCACCAGGGCGGCGCCCGGATCGTCCATGTCGAAGCAGATGTCGGACAGGACCCGATGGGCCTGGAAGATGCGCGGCTTGGCCTTGATCTCCTCCGCGAGGTCCAGTGCTTCCAGGATCTGATCCAGGGCCTCTTCGGGTTTTCCTTCGGCCACCAGCAGCTTGCCCATATTGATCAAGCTGGTGCTCACGGCCTGCTTGTTGCCGAATTTCTGGCGCAGTTCGAGGGCGCGCGCGTGGTGTTCCCGGGACCGGTCGAAGTCCCCCGCCTCCTGGAGAATCACCCCGATGTCGTTGAGGGCCCGGGATTCGCCGAGTTCGTTGCCCGCCTTGCGGAAGATATCCAGGCTTTGGCGATGGTACTCGAGGGCCTTTTCGAATTCCTTCAACGACTGGTGCACCGTGCCCATGCCACTCAGCGCCCTGGCCCTGCCGACGTCCAGATCCAGCTCCTCGAACATTACCAGCGCTTCCATGTGATACTGCAGGGCCCGGGCATGGTCTCCCATTTCCTGGTAACCCCCGCCGATCCCCTGGAGTATCCAGCCTTCGTTGTGGCGGTCTCCTGTCCGGCGATGGATCTTGAGGGCCTCGAAGGAGCAGGAAAGGGCCTTTTCGTAGTCACCCAGGCTCAGGTGAATTCCTGCCATGATCCCCCGGATCAATCCCAGGCCGTTCTCCTCTGACAGGGATTTCATCATCTGCTCGGATTCCAGCAGCAGGGCCATGGCCTTTTCATGATCGGACCTGAGGTATTCGCCGAATCCCATGTGATACAGGCTGAACGCCACCCCCTTCTCGTAGTCCAGCCGCCTGGAAATTTCCAGGGCTTCCCGGCTGACCGATCTGGCCCTGGACGGGTCGTCGATGGAAACGGCCCGGGCAAACTTGACCAGCAGATCCACCCGCTCGGGACTGTCGTCGCCGGGCAGGGTGTCCAGTCGGGATTCCAACTCCTGTGCGTCAGGATTCAAGATGGGTCCAATCGTTTTCCGATTAGTGGCGAACAAGAACCAACACGATTATGATGGGATATAATACTAATTTAATCCTGAATTAGCCCTCCATGAACGATACCTGCTGGATCGTATCAAATCATCCAGCCGCCTGCATACGTGCACGGCGAGAGAGGCAGAATGTCAATGTCACGCTCAATCCCCAAGAAGGAGTTCCCAATGAAGAACAAGGTGTTTGTAAGTGTCCAGATGATGGTAGTGCTGGCGCTTTTTCCCGTTCTGGCCATCGCGGGCGGCGATGAAGCGCCCACGGTCGAAGAAAAAATGAACGGTCTGGAGACCATGTGTACGGAGACCGCGGACGCACGGGCCGAACGCCAGGCCGCGAAATCGCTTTACGATCGACTGGGCGGTTACGATCGCATTCACGTCCTGACGACTGAAATCGTTCGTCTCCATCAGATCAATCCGGATTTCCGGCTGATGATGAAATACGTGGACGGGGAGCATCTGGCCACGAGTGTGGCGGATTTCATAGCCGCAGGCACAGGCGGCACCGAACATTACAAGGGACGCAACATGCGCGACGCCCATTCCCACCTGGATTTCACCGACGCGGACTTCCTGTCGGCCGGCGGCGATGTCGGCAAGGCCATGCAGAACCTGGGTTACGGCCAGGAAGAAACCAACGAGGTGATCTGCATCCTGGTGTCTCTAAAGGATCAGGTGGTTCTCAAGTAGACCTGCTATTTCCCTCCTTATGTGAGAAACCGCCACCAAGGAGTAGGTCGGAGGGGCCGGGTGTGGATTGAGCGAGGTGCATGGATCGGCCCCAAA
>DAOWLV010000119.1 GCA_030643455.1 Candidatus Krumholzibacteriia bacterium
GCTCTGGTGGAAACAAAGGAGTTACAGGGCCAAAAGTTCCCCCGGGGGGACATTTCAAGCCGGCCTCCGATCCAGATCCATGTCCATGAAAACGCGAAAACGGGTCGGATGACCGTCCAGACCGATGCGGGTGCACGCGAGTTGAGTCGGGCCGAATCCGAGAGGATGCGCTGCGACGCCGCGGTCTGTGAACATGGAGGTCGAAACACGACCACGATCCCGCCACGTGTGCGCCGAGAGGTGCTCGCAAGGGACCAACACCGTTGCCAGGCCCCGGGTTGCGGACGAACACGTTTTCTGGAAGTGCACCACATCGTGGCAAGACAAAAGGGAGGCAGCAACAAGGCGGAAAACCTGGTGACCCTCTGCGCCACCTGCCACCGGTTGTTTCATGAGCGGGGAGGCGGGATTCAATTAAAGCACACCGCTTGATTGTGGGTCGGCATCGGTGTATCTCCCGCCATCACCGCAACAACTCTTCCGAGACACATTTTCAGGTGCGAAAATTGAAGTGGGGAATTTCCCAAAATATCCCGCCGACGCCTCGTTTTCCTGAAACTGGAACGGAGGTTGCATACCCATGGGGGAGTGAAATGGCCCCAGGTCCGGATTTCATGCCGGAAATGGACCGGAAACCGCAAGGTGGGAGCCGGATAATAACGGGGAATATTGTGTGGAATAAATCAGTTATGCGATTCCAGGGGCTTCTGGGGATTTTTGTCCTGGCCGCGGCCGGTCTGATGGCCTGGAGCCACTTCAGCGGCTTGATACCCGAGGAACGTCCGGTGCGGGCGAAGGCCGAAGCAAGGGAATTGGCCAGTGCGGCCCTGGATTACCATTCCGATACCGGGCAGTGGCCCAGGAACCCCGATGGGAAAATCGACCTGACGCCCCTGCTGGGCCGACGGTTCGGCCGGAACGCGAAGTCGACGACCATGGCTGCAGGTGCCCCCGGGGGCGGCCTCGGCAGTCTTGAAGGAGCGGAGGCCCACACGAGCCACTTCGTTACCGGGAGATTCTGGCTCGAGGAAATTCCCCTCGATCCCTGGGGCCAGCCCTATGAGGTGATGCAGACCGATGCCGCGATCGCCGTGCTGTCGACCGGACCCAACCGGAAACTGGATACCGATCCGACCAGGCTCTGGACCCGGCCTGCCAACATCAACCCCTGCGACGGGGACGATGTCGGAATCGTCCTGGAAGTCGATTCGGAGCGAGGATTCTGATGAGCGCCACTATTTCACCAGTCATTCCGGATCAACAGTGGCGGACCGTCAGGTTCGATGTCCTGCAAAAACTGGAGAGCCTGCCGAGCCTCAACTCGGTGGTCCTGGAGTTCCTGGAACTCTCTCAGCGTGAATACTTCACCGCCAAGGATTTCGAGAATGTCATCAGCAAGGACCAGGCCCTGGTGGCCCGGTTGCTGAAGCAGGCCAACAGCGGGCTGTACGGGCGTTCACGTTCCATAAACTCCATTCCTGAAGCCGTGGTCCTGATCGGTCTGGAAAGCCTGAAGAAGATCGTGTTTGCCGTCAGTACCGAGGGGCTGACGCGCCGCACCCTGAAAAACTACGTCTACCACCAGAACCAGGGATTCTGGATGCATTCCCTGGGTGTTGCCCATGCCAGCCGCGTGCTGGCCGAGGTGTCGCCGGCGTGTCTGCTGCGCAGTGAGGAAATCTACGTGGCCGGCCTGTTGCATGATGTCGGACAGCTGATCATTGATGATTTCCTTCCGCCGGGAGACGGGAAGAGTGTCACCTGCAGGAAGGAAATCGAGGCGGTGGGTCTGGACCACACGGAGCTGGCAGAGCACATCCTGCGGCAGTGGAACCTGCCGGAATCCCTCACGGCCTGCGTCCGGTATCATCACGATTACCAGCAGGCCGGCGAATGGGTCCCGGCAGCTGCGGTCCTGTGCCTGGCCGAAGGCGTCTGTGGTCACTGGGGGCTGGGCCGCAAAGACCCGGTCGATCTGAGCGAAGACATACCCGTGGAGAAATTCCAGGAAATCCTGGACCACATCGGCCTGCCGGCCGGTAAGTGGGACCAGGTGATCTGGGACATCAGGCAGAACCTGGTCGGCCTGGACGGGACTTTCCAGGAATATGACGGCTGATCCCCGCCAGGCGAAGATCTGATTCAATCCTAGTTCGGCGGGAAACTTTTCATGATCTTGTTGATGATCTCGTTGGCCCTGGCCTGCATTTCCTCGGGCGATTTCTGGCCCTGATCCACGACGCCGGTGCCGGTGCCGCGCCAGACCAGGTTTGTCGTTTCGGCATCGACCAGGTCGATGACCACCGAACCTTCGGTGAACTGATAGACGTCGATCTGGCGGCCTCCGTATCCCCAGTAATAATCGGAATAGCGGTAACCCCAGTCGGTGACCTGAATTTTTTCCTCGGTCCCGATGTGGTAGACGACCAGCAGGTCTGGGTCTTCGCTCATCGTGATTCCGCGCTGTTCCATCTCGTAGTCAACCGAGTTGTGGATACGCTGCTCCAGAATGGGGGTGTCCTGCAGTGGGCTACCGGGATTGGAGGGAGCCTTGGAAACGTCCATCCAGCCGTAGGTCTTGAATTTGGACCAGTCCACGTTCTGGTCGTAGTCATAGTTGACCGAAAGACTCGAACAACCGGAAACGGCTACCAGCAGGATGAAAATCAAAACACCGAGGAACTTATTGCGTGCACTATTCAAAAGGATACCTCCGAAAAAACCCCAAACCCACAAACCGTGATCTGACTATCTACAACCTACGATCCGAGCACATGCCGGGCCAACAAATTTTTTCATTCCTCCAGTTCAGCCTCCTGCCCGAAGCCCAGATTGAATCCGATCAGGGCTTTCAGGCGCCGGTAGGAAATGTCATGTTTGCCGAAATCCCCTATAACGTCTCCGTCCTCATCGATGCTGAAATTGAGGAACCGGTCGCTCTCGCCGTTCCCGAAACTGAACTGAAGCCCCGCGGTGAACTCCATGCTCATGAAGGTGAACGAAGCGCCGGAGCTGATGTGCCACAAATCCCAGCTCGAAAGCTGTAGGGAGTCATCGGCATCGGAGGGAAGAGAGGAAAAATCAGACCGGAAAGCGCCGTAAATGGCAAAGGTGCGATGGAATTCATGATCGAATGCCAGCCCGAAATTGACGAGGCTTTGGGCTCCGTACACCAGGTTGTAGGATTGGACCGAGCCATCGGACTGGGAAAGGTAATCGTCCGGATCCAGGGCGGTTCTCGACGAAACGGAATTGAACCATTCGAGGGTCACGTAGACGCCGGTGGCGGCAGGCTTCCAGGCGGCGCCCACCGCGATGGACAGGGGCGAATCCCAGGAAGAGGAAAGCTCCTTCTGATGGTTGGCCGCCAGGAAGGGATCGTCCACGTTCCCGTCTCCATCCTGGTCGATGCCCGACACGCTGGCTGTCTGATAGACCGTTCCGCTGCCCAGGATACCCAGTCCTGGGGTGGTCAGGGTGATCCCGTACGTCAAGTTCCCCTGATCGATGGCCAGGCCGATCTTGGCCAGCAGGCGCACGTGCCAGAAATCGAACTCATCCACCCCGTAGGCCTGCCCAAAATGACTTTCGGAAGAAAGGCCCTGCGCCGCGGCCTGGGTGCGGGAACTCATGGACCGCTGCACGACGTAGGGGGAAATCCCCAACCCGATGTTTTCGCGGATTTTCCGGGAAAGGGTGAGTCCGTACCAGTATTCATTGGTTTTTGCCTTGCGGAAGGCTTCGCCGGAAAACCAGATGTTTCCCTCCGGTGGGGGCGCGCTGCTGTCGTCCACCCTGATCCCCGTGGCGTCGAACTCGAACTGGACTTTCTTGAGGTAGGAATAGGCCCACTGCCAGCCTTCATCGCTACTTGAACTGAATCGGCCGGCCAGATATCCCGGCGAGGTGGTGACTGTGGTGCTGATTGGTTCGGTGCCACGGCCCAGCCCGTCCTTGAGCTTGATGGAATAGGCTTCGGCCGCTTTGGTGGTCAAAAGGACGGAGGCACCGCCATGCAAGGCGATCCAGCCGGGATTGTAGAAGGTGGCGCTCAGGTCGCTGGGGCTGCCTACAACCAGGCCGCCGAGCAGCTCCCCCTTGGTGCCGTACTGGTTATCCCAGTAGTGGCTGTCCTGGGCGGCGGCGTTGGGAGCGATACCCACCACGAGCAGCATGATGATCAGGAAAAGCCGGCGCATGAAACTCCCGAGCGGATTTATTCTCAAAATGAAATTCGGGTCAGGTCGGAGATTAGGCCAGCATCCGACCGATTGCAAGCGGGGGAAGCGGGGGTTAGAATGTCTCTGTACTTGAAAACCGGATTGGGTTTCGTCACGGAGGAAAGAGATGGATCGTTCGAAACTCGTCGTCGCGGTGACCGCGCTTTTGCTGGCGGCCGTTCTGCTGATCGCCTGCGCCACGGTGCCGATCACCGGCCGCAAGCAGCTGAGCCTGATTTCCGACGGCGAAATGCACGCCATGAGTTTCCAGCAATACGAACAGGTGATCGCCGAAAGTCGGCTCAGCCCCGACCCCGTGGCCACCGCCATGATCAAGCGTGTCGGCGGGCGCATCCAGACCGCGGTGGAAGATTATTATCGCGATCATGGCATGAGCGGCGAGCTCAAGGGTTACGCCTGGGAGTTCAATCTCATCGAAAGCGACCAGGTCAACGCCTGGTGCATGCCGGGCGGCAAGGTGGCTTTCTACACGGGAATCCTGCCGATCTGCCAGGGCGACGTGGGAGTCGCCGTGGTCATGGGCCACGAGATCGCCCACGCCATCGCCGAACACGGCAAGGAACGCATGAGCCACCAGATGGCCGTGCAGATGGGCGGGATGGCCCTGTCCGAAGCCATCAAGACCAAACCGGAAGAAACCCGGGCCATCTACATGTCGGCCTTCGCCGTCGGCACACATTTCGGGGCCATGTTGCCCTACAGCCGCATGCACGAAAGCGAAGCCGATCACATCGGCCTGATCTTCATGGCGATGGCCGGCTACGATCCCCGCGAGGCGCCCAAGTTCTGGGAAAGAATGTCCGCCTCCGGCGGCGGCAAACCCCCCGAGTTCATGTCCACGCACCCCTCCGATGCAACCCGCATCCGGCAGTTGAACGACCACATGGTTGAAGCATTGGGGTACTACCAGTGAGGTAGGGCGGAGCAGGGCGGGACCATCTTTGCATGGGACCGCTCTGCTCGGACCTGCCCCACCGGCACCACTCCAACTGAACAGTGGGATGTCCTCTGCGGGTTCTGGTTGAGTTGGTGTTCGGTGGGGTGGGTGGGGTCGGAGGCACATAGACCCTCGAAAAATAATCCGCAGGAACGAGGACATTTTTTCGAGGGTCTATGTGTCTTCGACCCCACCCACGGCCCCGCCCATCATCTTAACCAGCGCCCGCAGGGACCGAGCCGTACGTGTGCCATACCAGGAGAGGAGCTTGCCGTCCATGACCAGGGCTTGTTTCCGGGTGGGGACCACACCGGCGGCGGCCATCGACCACGAGGCGTGATGGGTGAAAGGGAAAGGTTCGTCCGGCAGGAGGACAAGATCGAGGTTGCGGGCGACCAGATCGTCGAGTTCCACTTCGTAGTAGCCATCGCGGTCATCCATGGTGTTGACCAGGCCCACTTCTTTCATCACCGCGTCGATGTGATTGCCGGCGCCCGCGGCCATCCAGGGTTTTTTCCAGATCAGGGTGGCCGCGCGCAGGGGCCGAGCGAGCGAGGCGCGGAATTCACCGGCGTGCAGGCGGGCGGCCGTCAGGTCGGCCATGGTCCGGCCGGCGACGATCTGGGCATCCAGCAACACTCCGTACTGACGCAGCAGGGTCGAGACGTCGTCCAGCGAACGAGGCATGACGGCAAATACGGGCACGCCTCCTTCTTCCAGCTCGAGGAGGTGTTCGGGTTTGTTCTCCTCGACGCAGGCCAGGACAAGGTCGGGCGCGAGGCTGCGGATCGTGTCCAGTTCAGGGTTCTTGGTTCCCCCGCAGGTGAGGATGCCCGAGAGCCGTCCCTTGGGTTCGATGCAGTAGATGGTCCGGCCCACCAGACGTTCCTGTGCCCCCAGACCGAAGATCGATTCGGTCAGGCTGGGCACGAGCGAAACCACGCGGCCATAGGGACCGGGCGGGATTTCAACTCCCCGGGCGTCGGTTTGCGGTTCCGGTGTAGGGTTCATGGCCCTGGCCTCGGTTGGTGTTGCGGGCCATGCTATCACCGGGTGGGGTGGGGGGCAAGGACGGGGGGTGAATTGTCGCCTCAGCGGTGGCGGAAAACCTCGAACCAGTATTGAGTGTCAATAGACGACACACCCCAACTCTCGGGCCAAAGGAATCGCAATGCAGATAAAAAACATCGACCATCTCAACCTGACGGTTGCGGACTTCGACACAACCGTTTCCTGGTACAGCCGGGTCTTCGGCTTCAAACTGGTTGAAGAAGACGTTCGGGACGGCACGCGCTGGGGTGTGATCCGCCAGGGCGAGGCCATGCTCTGCATCTATCAATTCGCCGAATGCCGCCTGGAAGATCGCTTCGAAATGCGAAAGATGGGTTTGCACGGGATCAACCATTTCGGGCTTCGGATCACCGATCAGGACGCCTGGGAAAAAATTATCACCACAGAAAACATCGAGGTGCTGTACGACGGGCCGACCCGCTGGCCGCACAGCACCTCATGGTATATCAAGGACCCTACCGGTTGGGAGATTGAGGTCGCCCTGTGGGACGATGACACCGTGGCATTTGATTGAATCCGGTCCCCAGCCCGTCATTTTTGAGCTAGTTTTCCAACCGAAGCCACTTAAACAAGTTACCTGAAATACCACCCCCGAGAGACCTTGAAAGACGACACAATAAGGCCAAATTGCTAAATTTTTAACAATTTACTTGACAATTACCAACCAGGTTTCTAGGCTATTGGTAAGTATGGTTCACCCAAACGATTTAAGGAGCGGTCATGGGGGCACCGTCAATATCAGGGGAACAATTCCAGCCCGCCATTGCGGGCTTTTTTTGCCAAAGGTGCGAGGATGATAATACTGCCCCGCCCGGGGAAACTCCCGGTGGTTTTCCCGCCAGCCTGAAAAGCGTGAGGATCATGTGCGCCGAAAAGGTGGATTCCGGCCTGATCAGGCAGGCTTTCGAAAACGGGGCGGACGGGATATTGATCTGCGGTTGTCTGATAGGCAAATGCCAGACCCTGGACGGCAACGCCGAGGTGCTGGACCACATCCACAAGACACATATGGTGTTGAAGGAAATGGATATCATCCCGGGCCGCCTGCGCCAGGAGTGGATCTGCGCTTCTGGCGGCGAGCGTGTCAGGAACGTTGTTATTGAGTTCACGAAGCAGATCCGTGCCATGGGTCCCCTGAATTTCCGCACCCAGGACACTTTCCAAGAGCATGCCTGACACTCAGCAGATGCGCTCCGGGACATATCATCATATGATTTGGTCCATTCGGACCTGATTCCCGTGTCATCCCCGAAGGAGTCATTTCTCATGGTCACCAAAATCGCGAGGCGGTCCGCCACCGCACTCGGTTTCATTGTCCTGTTTACCATCCTGGCGGCGAACATCGCCCTGGCCCAGCGCCCCGAACCCGAGGTGTATGGGACCTTCGACGGCGACGAGATGTACACCCTGCTGCCGCCCGACGGCATCCCCGCCATCCTGGATCCCGAATTCGTGACCGGCGAGGAAGCCGTGGCCCAGATGTCGGCTGAAGAAAGCGTGATGGGCCTGGCGACCGAAGATGACGCCGTCTGCTGGTCCACGTGGCAACTGGATCACCATGAAATCGTCAACGACATTTTCAACGGCACGGCCATCGCCGCCACCTGGTGACCTCTTTGTCATTCGGGCGTGGTTCACGTCCGCCAGGTCGAAGACAAGAGGCTGACCTTCATCGTCTCGGGCAAGCTGTGGCGCAACAGCCTGATCATGCAGGACAAGGAAACCGGTTCCCTTTGGAGCCACGTGACAGGGGAATGTCTGGAAGGCGAATACAAGGGTACGCAACTGGAAATGATCCCCGTCGTGCAGACCACTTGGACACAGTGGTCGGCCGACCACCCCAAGACCCGGGTCCTGAAGAAGAGCGAAGAAATCAA
>DAOWLV010000149.1 GCA_030643455.1 Candidatus Krumholzibacteriia bacterium
CGGGCGCTCCCGTCCTTCGTGGCTTCAAGGTAGGGATCGAGAACCGTCACGGCCTTTTTCATGACCCGGGCCGACCGGATCACCTGGGGCAGGAACATCTTGCCCGCCCCGAACAGGTCGCCGACCTCGTTCAGCCCGTCCATCAGGGGTCCTTCGATGACCTCCAGGGCCGCGCCCAACTCCTCCAGGGCGGCCAGGGTGTCGTCTTCCACGTAATCCGCTTCGCCGGTCAGCAGGGCGTGCGAGAGACGTTCGCTCACGGGTTTTTCGCGCCAGCCGAGGTCCTCTTTGCGCTTGCTCTTTTTGCCAACGGTGGCCGTCGCGATGTCCGTCAGGCGCTCCGTGGCGTCCGTGCCCCGGTTGAGGATCACGTCCTCCACGGCTTCCAGAAGTTCCGGCGCGATCTCTTCGTAGACGGCCAGCTGCCCCGCGTTGACGATGCCCATGTCCATCCCCGCGGAGATGGCATGGTAGAGAAAGACCGAATGCATGGCCTCGCGCACGGTGTCGTTGCCCCGGAAACTGAAGCTGAGATTGCTGATGCCTCCGCTGACCAGGGCGCCGGGCATTGTTTCCTTGATGGTGCGGCAGGCGGCGATGAAATCCACGGCGTAGTTGTCGTGCTCCGGTAAACCGGTGGCCACGGCAAACACGTTGGGATCGAAGATCACGTCTTCGGCGGGAAAGCCCTCCTCCTCCACGAGGATCTTCCAGGCCCGGCGACAGACCTCGATCCTTCGCTCCAGCGAATCAGCCTGGCCCTGCTCGTCGAAAGCCATGACGATGGCCGCTGCTCCGTAGCGCATGACCAGACGAGCCCGGCGGCGGAATTCGTCTTCGCCGTCCTTCAGGCTGATCGAATTGACCACACCCTTGCCCTGGATGCGCTGCAGTCCGGCCTCGATGACCTCCCAGCGGCTGGAATCGATCATCACCGGCACCCGGGACACCTCTGGATCGGAAGCCAGCACGTTCAGGAACGTGCCCATCGCCTCGATGGACTCGAGCATGGCGTCGTCCATGTTCACGTCGACGATCTGGGCCCCGCCACGCACCTGCTGTCGGCCCACCTCGAGGGCTTCTTCCATCTTGTCGTCGCGGATCAGGCGGGCGAAACGCCGGCTGCCGGCCACGTTGGTCCGTTCCCCGATGTTGACGAACAGTGAGTCCTCGTCGATGCGCAAGGGCTCCAGGCCCGCAAGGAAGGTCCCTGACTTCTTCGCCGGTACTTTCCGGGGCGGAATGCCCTCGACCGCCTCGGCGATCGCCTTTATGAAGGCGGGTGTGGTTCCGCAGCACCCCCCCGCAATGTTCAGCAGCCCCGCCTCGGCGAACTCGGCCAGGATGCCGGCCATCTGTTCGGGAGTTTCGTCGTAGCCGCCCAGTTCGTTGGGCAGACCGGCGTTGGGATGGGCCGAGACCAGCGTGTCGGCGACCCCGGAGATCTCCTCGACGAAGGGGCGCATCGCGGCGGCGCCCAGCGCGCAGTTAAGACCGAATACGGACGGGTCGGAGTGGCGCAGGGAGATCCAGAAGGCCTCGGGAGTCTGGCCGGTGAGGGTGCGCCCGCTGGCGTCGGTGATGGTGCCGGAGATCCAGACAGGGAATTCGTGAAGGCCGCGCCTGCGCAGCAGATCACGAACGGCGAACACGGCGGCCTTGGCGTTGAGCGGGTCGAAAATGGTTTCCACCATGAGGATGTCGACCCCGCCGTCGAGAAGGGCCTCCGCTTCTTCGCCGTAGGCGGTGACCAGCTGCTCGAAGGTGATGTTGCGGTAACCGGGATTGTTCACATCGGGGGAAATGGAACAGGTGCGGTTGGTCGGCGCCAGGGAACCGGCCACGAAGCGGGGCCGGTCGGGATTGGCTACGGTCAATTCGTCCGCGACCTCGCGGGCCAGCCGGGCCGCCGCGACGTTGATGTCCCGGACCAGGT
This sequence comes from Candidatus Krumholzibacteriia bacterium, assembly GCA_030643455.1. Lineage (GTDB taxonomy): Bacteria > Krumholzibacteriota > Krumholzibacteriia > LZORAL124-64-63 > LZORAL124-64-63 > JAGLCY01. The sequence continues at coordinate 1,937 of DAOWLV010000149.1, forward strand.
GTTCGGTCCCGTAGTCGGACTGGGCCACCGAAGTGCCGTTGAAGGTGTTGGTGGTGATGATGTCCGCCCCGGCCTCCAGGTAACCCCGGTAGATCCCGCTGATCACCTCGGGACGGGTCAGGCTGAGAATGTCGTTGTTGCCCTTGAGATCGACCGGATGGTCGGCCAGCAGTTCCCCGCGGAAATCGGCCTCGCCCAGACCGTAGGTCTGGATCATGGTGCCCATGGCCCCGTCCAGGACCAGGATCCTGTCGGCGGCCAAACGGGTAAGGGTTTCCCGAGTCAATCTCATCCTGCCCTACTCTTCGTTTGGATCCAGTGTTCTGGAGGGTTTGGATCGACGGTCAGGAACTGGCGCCATCCTCCAGACGGATCCGCGCCTCTTCGATCACCCCGGCGTTGTGCCGGATCATGGACCGCAACTCGGTGATGTAGTCCTCGCCGCGTTCGGAATAGCTCATCAAGCCGGCAGCCATGGCGTTGGCGTCCGGCTGCTGCCCCTTTTGGCGAGCCTCCGAACGGATCTCCCGCAATTGTTGATACGTGCGGCCGGTGTTGAGGTTGTGCATGTAGCTGCCGATGGACTGGCTCACCGAATCGAATCGTGCCACCTCGTAGGTGGCGTCCGCAGGCCGGTCCGCAGGGACCTGGCCGCAACCCTGGCGGAAACACCACTGCCCGAACAGGTTGTTGCCTTCCCGGGCGAAACGGGACGTGCCCCAGGCCGATTCGTTGGCAGCCTGGGCAAGGACGAGGTGATCGGGTACCGCATCCACGCGCTGCAGCGCGATCTCCCAGAATTCCTCCGAATGGACGTTGGTTTCGGAAATCCTGAACTCCTCGATCACATCATGCAGCCAGACCTTGTCCTCGTGATCGATTTCACGGTCCCAGCGGACATGTTCGTAGATGTAGTTCAGCCGGGTCCGCAGATCCAGCAACCGCTCGTTTTCCTCATCGACCAAAGGCAACAGAAAACCGAAAAAACTCATTTTCTTGGCATGGACATCCCGGTAATCCGTGAAGTCGGGCAAGGAGGCCTCACGTCTCCCGTACGACGCCAACCTGAATTGACCCGCCGCAAAAGCCGGCTGTTGGTCCAGGGCATAGGTCTGGAACGGGGTGACGGCGGACCGCGCCCAGCGCAGACCCTGGTTCGGCGCATGGCTGGGGGCCATTAGCCCCTGGTCGGCATGGATGGAATCCGGCGTCAAGACTGTCAGCAACATGGCGCCAGTCACCCAGATGGCAATTCTCGTCATCAATCAGTCCTTGTGAGATTGCCCGACAATCCATGTATGGCTGTACCAGTAGTAGCGGAGGCCATCCGTGGCCGGCGCTGTGATGTTGTAACGGCTGCGTCCCGTGGGCAGCGCATGCTGCGCTTTTACCTCGAGGATCCCAGCCTCGGCGTCAATCCACTCAAGATCTGCGGAACCCTGCCCGCTGGCGAATGCCGCCACCTGGCCGGACCGGTAATCCCCCGGCCCGAGGGTCAACCACAAACTGGGTCCGTGCTCTTTCCCCGCACCCTCGAGGGTCAGCAGGGAGTCAACGGGACGGACCTCCAGCACCGGCAAAGGCAGGCTCCCCACCTTGTCCGGAAAGGTCTTCATGTCCGCGAACGGGCCCGCCATCGGAAATCGGGGCAGCATGGTCAGATCGCTGGATTCCCCCATGGGTCCCGAATTCTGACCGAAAGCCACCCAGCCCAGTTCACCTATCAGTTCCCGCAGATCTTCATCAGCCTCGCCGTACGGGTAGGCAAAAAGATCCGGGGCCGAACCGATTTCCTCTTCGATGCGCGCCTGGGCATCCAGCAGCTCAGCCTTCGTCCTGGCTCGCCAGGCCTGGTCCGATTCACCATCGGCGCGACGCTGAAGGTGGTTGTGGAACTTGCCGTGGTTCGCCACCGTCGCCCCGGCGGCGGTCATTTCCCGCAGTTGCTCCCAGGTCATGACCGGCCCCCGGCCGTGATCCAGGGCGTCCGGACACACGAAAACCGTGAAGGGCCACCCGAGTTTCCGGAGCCGCGGAAAAGCTTCCGTGTAGACCGAGCGGTAGCCGTCATCAAACGTGAAGGCCACCGTCCTGTCGGGAATCCCCCCTCCGACCCTTAGACTGTCCACCAGGGCAGCCAAGGGTAAAGCCTGATAACCGTGGTCCACCAGGAAATCCAGATGTTCGGCGAACAACCCGGGCGACAGGCTAGTGGACGCAGGCGTACCGGTATCCACGTGGTGGTAGATCAACACCACTGCGTGGTGTGGAACTTCTGCTCCGTAGGAAGCCGGTACGACGGCCACCATTGCTATCAGGAAGGAAATCCAAATGGATACCCGCATGGCAACCTCGCTTGTCCGGTTTCAATCTTGGCAAGAGGATAACCCCACCGAGGGGAAATGGCGAGAATATAGTCTGAGGGGATTCACGAATCAGGACCACCCCCGGTGGGACGGGGGTGGCCGCTGGCAAGAAGTTATCGGATCCGGACCCGTTCCCAGTGGCCCGGCACCCAGACTTCCCGGTAATGATCGTGCCTACGGACCCTGTGGTGCCTCTTGACGACCACGACGTAATCGGCCCTGGTTCGCCGAAACTGGACCTTGCCCATCCGGGTCCCATGAGCTCTGTGGAGCTTCCGGCAGTTCTTCTTGATAATGGTCGTTTCGTAATGACCCGGCACCCAGACATAACGTCCGCGGACGGGCCGCGCAGGACGCACGCGGACATCACATCGATACGATCGGGGACCGGTCTGGACGATCACCCCACGAGGACTGTCCGGCGCGACCACGACTCCAACGGTTCCGACCCGAGCCCGGACGACCACGCGGGCTTCCGCCAGAGTCGGCTTGAGAAAGGCAATGGCCGCCAGAATCAATCCGGCCACCACGGTGATGATCATGAGGCGGTGCTGGTTCTTCATTCCGGTATTCATGGCGTTTTCCTTTCGCTCTGGATTCGATGTCTTCACCCCCTCCATTGCAGGGAAGATGCCTGGGAGCGGAAGTTTGGGGGGTCTGTATCCTGTAACATTTATATTTTTCAATATATTCCTGGTTTTCCGATCACCGGAAGGTCAGGTTTTGTCCCCCAAATTGTCCTTCAAAACCGTACCTGAGCGTACATTTTCAGGGTGCCCACTCCTCCGATCGGCTTCTTGTTTGGAAAATTGTCCGTTTTTGTGGACGGAAAAGCGGGGAGTTGATGCTTGAGAGTGTGGCAGCTCCTTTGGAAACCAGGAAGAAGTGAAGATGCGGACGAAGACGCCGCAAAGATAAAACCTCATAAAAAGGCACAATCGGGGACCCCCCGGGGGGACCTTTCCAGTTGGCCGACGGTCCAGATCCACGTCCCTGAAAATATCAAAACACTCGGGATCATGAGGATCTTGGATGGCGAGGCTTGACCTGTTATAAATTGGTGTTGGAAACCACCCACAGCTGCCCTCGTCCGGCACGGGACCCAGTAATCCGCCCTCAAGAGAAGGAAAACCATGCGCCGTCATAACATATTCCTGATGATGTTGTTGTTCGTTTTGCTCGCCACCGCGGTCAACGCCGACGAGAATGATGGCCCCTGGAGCAGCGCCGATTTCAGCGCCCTGAACTTCCGGGGCATCGGACCAGCTCTGGCTTCGGGCCGGATCGCGGACTTCGCGATCGATCCCCGCGACAAGTCCCATTACTACGTGGGTGTGTGCTCCGGAGGAGTTTGGGAAACCAAAAACGCGGGAGTCACTTTCACCCCCATCTTTGACGGTGAGGGCAGCTACTCCATTGGCTGCGTGACCATGGCTGCTTCCCAGCCGGATATCGTTTGGGTGGGTTCCGGAGAAAACAACAGCCAGCGCAGTGTGCCCTACGGGGACGGCGTCTACAAATCCCTCGACGGCGGCCGAACCTGGAAAAACATGGGGCTGAAACGCTCACTGCACATCGGCAGGATCATCGTGCATCCGGCCAACCCGGATATCGTCTACGTGGCGGCAATGGGCCCCCTGTGGGGACCCGGAGGCGACCGCGGCGTCTACAAGACCACCGATGGCGGCACAACCTGGACCCCCGTCCTGGAAATCGACGAGAACACCGGCGTGGTCGACCTGCAGATGGACCCACGCGATCCCGATGTCATCTACGCGGCCAGTTACCAGAGGCGGCGCCATGTCTGGACCCTGATCAACGGCGGACCCGGTTCCGGTATCCACAAGACCACCGATGGCGGCGCCACCTGGACCGAACTGACCAGCGGACTGCCCTCCGTGGACATGGGCCGCATCGGCCTGGCGCTCGCTCCCCCGAATCCCGACACCATCTACGCCATCATCGAAGCTGCCGAAGGCAAGGGCGGCTTCCACCGGTCCACCGACGGGGGTATGAACTGGGAAAAGATGAGCGATTACGTGGCGGGCAGTCCCCAGTATTACAATGAAATCGTCGCCGATCCCGTCAACCCCGACCGCGTGTACAGCATGGACACCTTCCTGCAGGTGACCGAAGACGGGGGCAAGACCTTCAACCGGGTGGGCTGGGCTGCCAAGCATGTCGATGAACACGCCCTGTGGATCGACCCCTGCAACACCGACCATCTGCTGACCGGCAACGATGGCGGTGTCTACGAATCCTACGACCGGGGCGAGCACTGGCGCTACATGGCCCATATCCCCGTGACCCAGTTCTACCGGGTGGCCATCGACAACGACGAGCCCTTCTACAACGTGTACGGCGGCACCCAGGACAACAACACCCAGGGCGGGCCCTCCCGGACACACTTCTCCCACGGTATCAGCAACCGAGAATGGTACATGCTCCTGGGTGGGGACGGGTTCGAACCGGCCGTCGACCCCACGAACCCGGACATCATCTATTGCCAGTGGCAGTACGGTTACCTGAACCGTTTCGAGCGCAACAGTGGCGAGACGCTGGACGTCCAGCCCCAGCCTGAAGAAGGCGAAATCCTCAAATGGAACTGGAACTCCGCGCTCATCATCAGCCCCCACGACCACCAGCGTCTTTATTACGCCTGCCAGAAGATCTTTCGCAGCGACGACATGGGCAACAGCTGGACCAGGATCAGCGACGACCTGACCACCGGCGTGGACCGCAACAAGCTGGAAGTCATGGGCCGTGTCTGGGGCCCGGACGCGGTGGCCAAGAACAATTCCACCTCGTTCTACGGAAGCATCATCTCCCTGAACGAGTCTCCCCTGACCGAAGGTCTACTGATGGCCGGCACCGACGACGGCCTGATCCAGGTCAGCGAGGACGGCGGCGCCAACTGGCAGCGCTACGAGACGTTCCCAGGCGTGCCTGACATGAGTTACGTGAGCCGCCTCGAGGCCTCGTTGCACGACGACAACACGGTCTACGCCGCCTTCGACAACCACAAGAACGCCGATTTCAGGCCGTATGTGCTCGTCAGCCGGGACCGAGGCCGCAGCTGGGTTTCCATCGCCGGAGATCTTCCCGAGAACC
>DAOWLV010000378.1 GCA_030643455.1 Candidatus Krumholzibacteriia bacterium
CTGGCCGGGGGCATCAGCGGCGGCATGTGGCGGACCACCAACACCGGCAGCAGCTGGACCCTGACCACCGGCAGCAGCCAGCTGCACAGCGTGACCACGATCGCTCAGGATTCTCGAGCCGGGCATCAAGATGTCTGGTACTACGGCACCGGAGAGGTACGCGGAAATTCCGCCGGGTCAGGCGGGGCTCCTTTCCAGGGGGACGGGTTGTTCAAGTCCACCAACAGTGGCCAGACCTGGGCCCTGTTGCCGGCCACTTCAGGCTCGTCGCCTTCGAGTTTCGACAGCTTGTGGCAGTACGTGTGGCGGGTAGCGATCGATCCCTCCAATGTCGCCCAGGCTGAGGTCTATGCCGCCATCTACGGGGAAATCAATCGTTCCACCGACGGCGGCGCCAGCTTCGCCAGTGTGCTGGGGAATCCCAACAACCTTTCCCGTTACACGGACGTCGTCGTTTCCAATACGGGAGTGGTGTACGCCTCGCTCAGCAGTGACGGGGGGACCTCGGGCATTTTCCGCAGTACCGACGGGATCAACTGGGCCGACATCACGCCGGCAGGCCTGAACAGCCACGGCCGTATCGTGATGGCCCTGGCGCCGTCGGACGAGAACATCATGTACTGTGAAGTGGCGGACATCCACGGCACTTCAGGCGAAGGTTTCTACAAGTATTTCTACCTTTCGGGCGACGGCAGTGGGGCCGGCGGTTTCTGGCAGGACCGGTCGGCCCAGATGGCCGCCTTGCCCGGTCCGAACGGCAACGAACCCCTGCAGACCTACAGCAGTTATTGCATGGCCGTCACGGTGCATCCGTCCAATCCGGACATTGTCTTTCTGGGGGGGATTCACCTCTACCGCAGCACCGACGGATTCGCCACCAATTCCAACGATGCCTGGATCGGAGGCTGGCAGTATTCCAGTCACCACGCCGACCAGCACCGCATGCTGTTCCAGCCCGGCTCGACGAACATTGCCTTGACCGGCAGCGACGGCGGGGTCCACAGGACCACCAACGTCATGGCCAGTACGGTGGTCTGGAATCCCCTGAACAACGGTTACAACACCAGCCAGTTCTACACCGCGGCCATCGACGAGAACCTGCCCGGCAGTGACGTCGTCATCGGCGGGATGCAGGACAACGGCACCTGGTTCACCAGGAGCCTCGATCCCACCAGCTGGTGGGTGGAGACCCTTGGCGGGGACGGAAGCTATTGCGCAGTGGCCGACGCCTCGGGGGTGGAAGGCATCTATCTCTTTTCGGTCCAGAACGGGGTGATCTACAGGTTCACGGTGAACAACAGCAGCGGGGCCTGGGCCACCTGGACGAGGATCGACCCCACCGGTGCCGGCAGCTACATGTTCATCAATCCCTTCATCATCGATCCCAATGAAACAAGCATGATGTACGTGGGCACCACCCACGGCGTGTGGCGCAACACCGATTACAACGCCATTCCGCTGTGGAACGGTCAGACCACCTCGATCAATTGGGATCATCTGACGACCGTTCCGTCGTCGCAATCGGTGACGGCCCTGGCCATGTCCCGTTCGGCTGGCCGGGTCCTGTACTACGGCTCATCGGGCGGGAATGTCTACCGGCTGAACAACGCCGCTACGGCCCCGGCCGGATCGGGCCCGACCCACTTGAACATGGGGCCTTCTTTCAGCGCCGGCAGTTTCGTATCCAGCATCGCCATCCATCCGGATGATGACCAGAAGGTGCTGCTGGGCGTGTCCAACTACAATGTGGTCAGCTTGTTCTACACCGAGGACGGCGGCAACACCTGGACCCAGCACGAAGGCAATCTGGGTGGAACCGACGGACCATCGATCCGGACCGTGGCCATCGTGCCTTTCGGCGGCATCGACATCTATTTTGTCGGTACCAGTACGGGTCTGTATTCGACGTATTACCTGACTGGCGCCACGACCATCTGGAACCTGGAGGCGCCGGACCTGATGGGCAACGTGGTCGTGGACCAGCTGGCAACCCGGCCGGCGGACGGCCTGGTTGTGGCCGGGACTCACGGCAAGGGGGTCTACAGCATCAGCATTCCCGTCGGGTCCGATGTAGACGATGTTGAAATTCCCCTGCCTGCCAGGTTGAGCCAGAACGTGCCGAACCCCTTCAACCCCATGACCACGATCTCCTTCAGTTTGCCTGTGGGGGGCCGGGCGTCCCTGGTTGTCTATGACGTGGCGGGCAGCCGGATCAAGACGCTGGTGAACCAGGACCTCGAGGCCGGAGACCACCAGGTCATCTGGAACGGGTCCGATGACGGCGGCCGCCAGGTGGCCGCGGGGATCTACCTGTACCGGCTGGACAGCGGTTCGGTCCACGAAGTCAAGCGCATGACCCTGGTCCGCTGATACGCGGCCAAGGAGGATCCGACGTGTCTTTCAATCATTTCGACGGCGAGGGTCGGGCCCACATGGTTGATGTCACCGCCAAGGAGGTGACCGATCGTGAGGCCCGGGCCGCCTCCAGCATCAGGCTGGGCCCCGAGTTGCTGGCTGCGGTCCTGGATCGGGATATCGTTAAGGGCGATGTCTTCGGGGTCGCCCGCCTGGCCGGCATTGCCGCGGTGAAAAAAACCTCGGATCTCATCCCCCTGGCCCACCCGTTGGCCATCCATCACGCCGCCGTGGAATTCACGCCGGACCTGGCTGCCGGGACGGTCCGGGTGGTCTGCACGGTGCGGGCCCGCGAGAAGACCGGGGTAGAGATGGAAGCCATGACCGGAGCTTCGGTGGCGGCCCTGGCGATCTACGACATGTGCAAGGGGAGGGACAAATCCCTCACGATCGGGCCGGTGCGTCTGCTGTTCAAATCCGGCGGCAAGAGCGGGACTTTCGTGGCCCAGGACGAGACGACCTCATGAGCGGTCACAACCACCACGATTCCCGAACCCTGCGGGCCTGTCTTCTGGTTCTCAGCGACAAGGGCAGCCGCGGCGAGCGCGAGGATACGAGCGGCCCTGCTCTGGCCGCTTTTCTGGGCGAGCGAAATGTGGAGGTTCTCCGGCTGGACATCCTGCCCGACGAAAGGGAGCAGATCGCCGACCAGCTCGCCGCCTGGGCGGACGACGGGAATTGCGATCTGGTAGTTACCTGCGGCGGCACCGGGGTTTCACCACGCGATGTGACACCCGAGGCGACACGGGACGTGATCGACCGGGAACTGCCGGGATACGGCGAAAGAATGAGGGCGGCCAGTCTGGAAAAATCTCCCCACGCCATCGTCAGCCGCGCGATTGCGGGCATCCGCGCCGGCTGTTTGATCATCAATCTTCCCGGCAGCCCCCGGGCGGCCCTGGAAAACCTTGATGCGGTCTGGGACGCGGTTCCCCACACCGTCGCCAAGTTGCAGGGGGACATGACCGACTGCGCACCTGCCGGAGAGTGACCCAGGTCAATAAAAAAATTTCATTTTCAATGCCTTGCGCCGCCCATATCCGCGACACATTTTTGTCACATGAATCCGGGAGCCAAACC
>DAOWLV010000197.1 GCA_030643455.1 Candidatus Krumholzibacteriia bacterium
CGAGGTCGAGTTGCCGACCCACCTGGATCATGATCCGGCGCAGCTCGATGGCCATCGGGGATTCGATGTCGAACAGATTCCCGACCCCGCCTTTTTTCGTTTTCTCCATTGCCATATCAACCTTTTCGTTCATCAGGCCGTGCAGGGCCAACTCGTCCGGTCAACTGAGCCGGGGATAAATCACCAGGAATCCGATGGCGCCGAGGGCAAGAATGCCCAGGATGATGGCCCCCCAGCGCAGGATACGGATCTTTTTCTTCTTCTCGAAATGATCGTCCTGAATGGCCGGCAGCGTTCCGATCACCGCTAACCCGAGGGTCCGTTCGATCTGCTGGACGGTCGTGAAGGAGCGGTCAAGGAAGATGGACAGCACCACCAGTCCAATGCCGATCCCAAAAGAGAGAATGACCCCAAGGGCCATCAGCTTCATCTTGTCAGGTTCGACAGGGTTGTAGCTCAGGACGGGCTTTTGGCGAACCTTGATCTGCATACCGATCTCCGAAAGGCTCGCTTCAATGTTCATCGTCTGCGAGGTGATTTCCGCCTCGATGGATTGGACCAGTCCCCGGGCGCTGTCAAGTTCATCCTGCAACTCGGCGATCCGCGCATACTGTCCCGGTTGGCTGGCGGCAAAGCGGCGGAACTCCCTGATCTTTGTTTCCATCCGATCGATGACATTCTTCTTGGTGGACCGGAACAGTGAAAAGTAGATGTACTGGCTGACCTGGTTCCGCTCCCGGCTGGCCAGGTTCGGTATGTTGAGAGCCACAAGTTCCTCGATGCGCTGGTTCAGGCGTACCCTCAGCAGACCGAGCCTGGTTTCCAGCTCGACGGCATTCCTGTCCCCCTCTTCGAACAGCTGGATATCGAGTCCAAGGTCCTCCATCTCGGAAATCGTCGAATGGATCACCATATCGGCGGAATAGGAGGTTGTACTGGGCGCCGAACCGAGAATCGAGTGCACGATCCGGCCATTTTCCGCCAGCTCGGTGGCATCCTGCCCCTCGTACCTTTCCTTGACCTCCGCCAGGTTTCGTTGGGCCTTGCTCAGGTTGGTCGCATTGATGGGGTTGTCCATCAGGGCCGCCGAAGCCTGATTGGTCTGGAAACCCAGAAGCGCCTTTTCGGCCTCCTGCAGATCGGTCCTGTAGAAAGCAAGCCGCTGCTCCAGGAATTCACGGGTGGACGTGCTGGCCGCCGCCTGTGAGGCCCGGTATTCCTCCACGAATCGATCCACGAGATAAAACGCAAGCTTGAAGGCCAGCTCGGAATCGGGGTCCCGCACCGCGATGCGGAACAGGCGGCCACCGTCCCTCTTGATCTTGATCATCGACCGCAGGTGATTCATGGCCTTACGGACGGATTTATCCTCGGACATGCCCTGGGCCACCGAATCGGGGACGGTCTCCCGCAGGGCGTCGTGAAGATCCAGCTCCCTGACCATCATTTCCAGGAATTCGGGCGAAGTGAGCAGCATGTTCATCTCGTGGTAGGCCACCGCGTCGATGTTGCGGGCCCGACCATACCGGCGGGAAGGATCCTGCAGCAGGCGACTGTTCATGCTGTCGAACTTGATCAGTAACTGACCGGAGGACTCGTAGATGGGCGTCATGGTCCGGATGATCACCACGGCCATGGACAGGCAGAGAATAAAAGGGATCAAGAACAACATCTTGCGCTTCCAGAAGGCGCGCAACAACGACATGGGGTCGAAGCCCGACCCGGCTGACTGGGTTTCGTCCTGGAATGGGTCCATCGAGTCCGAATCTCCTTGCCGGCGCCATCAGCGCCGGGTAATCGATTTGCTTTTCTAGTATTTCGTCCGGGAATCCCGCCACCAAAGAAGGAAAGTCCCCGGGCCCCAGGGCGGCGGAGTTCAACGCATCTTGATCCAGAATGGCATCATTGCTACCGGACGGCCATCCATTAGTTCCACCGCCGCCAGTGTTCCGTCCTGGCGAAGGGCTTCGAAGAGCAGAGGGATCGGCAGATGGGCCGTGGCCTGGGTTCCGGCTCCATTCCAATCGGCAAGCGAATTCAACAGGAGGGAAAAGCCCCCCCCCTCACGAAGGGATTTCAGAAGCATGCGCTCCAGGAGGGAAAGATCCTCCCCGAAAGTCCGGAGGGTGACCTTTTCCGAAGGGTCGATCCCCAGCATCCACTTGGCGGAATCCAGGGACCGGTGCAGGCCGCCCATTCCGTCCACCAGGCCCCGGTCCAGCCCTTGCCGACCCGTCCAGACCCGGCCCTGGGCCACCTCATGAACGGCGTCCCTGGTCATGCCGCGGCCCGTGGCCACCTTGTCCAGAAAACGCTCGTAGAAATCATCCATCTGATTCTGAAAAAGCTCACGCTGGGATCCGGTGAAGCCGCCCTCGTCACTGAACAGGAGGGCGTTGTCACCGCGGGTGATGAATTCGCGATTCACCCCGATCTTACGGTACATTCCGCTGCGGTCCATCTTGCCGGCGTAGACGCCGATGGAACCGGTCAGGGTGCCCGGATCCGCGAAGATGGAATCCCCCAGGCAGGACACGTAATAACCCCCGCTGGCGGCCAGGCCGCTCATGGAAACGATGACCGGCTTGATTTCCTTGACCTTCCGGATCTCATTCCAGATGAGGTCGCTGGCCAGGGCACTGCCACCGGGACTGTCGACGCGCAGGATCACCGCGTCGATGTCCTCGTCTTCACCAACAGACTTCAACTGCTCGACCACGGTTTCGCTTCCGGCCAATTTCCCCTGAAAATTGTCGAAACGACTTTCTCCCGGCATGATGACCCCGGTGACATACACCACCGCCACATCATAATCGGTGTTCACTCGCTTGGGAGGATCCAGGCTGTAGTCGCCCAGATAGGTGATATCCTCCTCGGCAAAGCGCTCGTCCATCATCTCTTCGAAATACATGATCGTATCGGCGAGTCCCGCACCGACGGCGTCCATGGCGCCAAACATGCCCTGGTCGACCCAGCCGACAACAACCTCGCGTTCGACGCCGCGGGAGACCGCCAGCATGTCCAGCAGGGCTTCGTAGCGGTCGTCCACGATGGAGGTGATCATTTCCCGGTTGGCGTCCGAGGCGGAGGATCGGGTCAGGCGTTCGGGGGCGGACTTGTAGGCCCCCACGTGAACGAAGTCGGCTTCCATCCCCAGTTTTTCGAGGGTATCGCGCATGAAGGCCAACTCTGCGCTGATGCCCAGGACCATCAGGGTGGCTTCCGGCGAAAGAATGATCCGGTCCGCGGCGGCCGCAATGGCATAGTCCCGGGTTCCGCCACCATCCATATAGGCGACAACAGGTTTGCCCTGGTCATGGAAATTCTGGATGGCCCCGCGGATCTCCTCCACCTTGGCCCAGTCCATCGTGACCCCGCGCATATCCAGCAACAGGCCAGTGATGCGGTCATCCTCCGAGGCACGGTAAAGGGAAAACAGGACTTCGGGCAGGGTCATCCCCCCACCGCGGCGGACCTGGCCCCAGAATGATTCGTCCCTCTCCTCGGGATAATCGCCACCCACTTCCCAGACAAGTACGCCCCCGTCGATGCTCACGCTCTGTTCCAGGTTGGACACAGTGAACCAGAGCAGACCGAAGCCCCCGCCGAACACCAGGGCCACCAGAATGAAAACGATCCAGAATTTCTTCATTTTTCTATTTCCTCACTGCGGCAAAAAGCCGCCAGAGAACGTGCGGCGCGATCAATCTTGCGGAAGACCGGGATGCCGGCTTTTTCAATGATTCGACACATGGGATCGTAGATCTTTCCGGAATCGATCACCACGACTGCAGGTTTATCCGAACGGGTGATAATGTCAACCATCAGGGAAGGCTGGGAGTCCGGACTCAGGATGTCTTCCCGGTGGGCGCCGGTCGGATCGGCCGGCAGGTTGTTCAAGGCCGGGGTAACCGGAACCGAAGACAGGATCGCTGCATCCACTTCCCGACATTCCAGAATGGCCCGGCAGCTGGTGGTGAAAGCCGCCGTACTGGTCATGGGGGTACAGTCGATGGGATTGCTGCGATGCGCGAAGACAGGCAGGACCTCATCGAGTTTGGCCTGGGTATCGGTATCGAAGGTCGCCAGTTCGAGACCGTCGAGCTGGTCCATCACCGTCGAGCACTCGAACCCGGCGTTACTGATGATCCCGGTCCGGTTGCCGGCCGCGGGCCGCCCGGCCAGTAGGGTGAATGTCTTCAGAAGATCCTCGAATTCGTCCAGGGAATCGGCCACGGTAGCGCCGGCACTCTCAAGGCAGGCCCGTGCGACGGCGTAGTCACCCGCCAGGGAGGCCGTGTGGCTGGCGGCAGCCCGGGCACCCAGAGCCGTCTTGCCCGCCTTGTAGATGATCACCCGTTTGCCCAGCTTGCGGGCCCGGCGGGTCTGCTCAAGGAACTTGTCCCCGTCCCCGGGTCGAAACCCCTCCACGTAACAGGCCACCACGTCGATGGCGTCGTCCCCATTGAAGTGCTCCAGGAAATCACCCACCGTCAGATCCATCTGGTTGCCGAAACTGATGCTTGCGGCCGGTTGGATGATCCCGTCGTAATTGCTGGCGAATGTCACCAGATAGGCTCCCGACTGGCTGACGATGGCCAGGTTTTGTCCTGCGCCGGGCCGGAAAGGAAGCTTGTAGGGCGGCAGGAAAAAGGTGTTGTAGTTATCCCGGCTGACGATTCCCGCCCACCATGACAGGGCCGCCCTGGCGCCGGGCGTGACCGCGCGCAAGGGTATCCTCGATGGCCACGGCAAGGGACGTTTCCCCGGTCTCGGCAAATCCCCCTGGTATCAGGATGATTGATTCGGTGCGATCGTTTTCGACCAGGGCGGTGATGGCATCCAGCGCCCCCTGGGCGGGAATCGCCACCACGGCCAGATCGCATTTTTCCGGAAGATCCTCAACAGCAGGCACGCAGCGCACTCCGTCAATTTCCTTTTCCCGGTGGTGAACGACATACAACCGGGAAGGGTCGATGCCCTCTGATTTCAGCAGGTTACCCAGAATGATCCGGCCCGGGTTGGCGGACTTGGCGCTGACCCCCATCACCACGGCGCTGCGCGGCCTCAGCAACGCATCGATCCGATTGACGGGCCGATGTCCAACCACCCATTTGCGCCGTGAAACCAGGCCGACCCCGTCCAGGGCCACCAGACGGCCATCTGACGCGACCGCCGGGTTGATCTCCAACTCCTCCAAGGTCCAGACCGAAGGACCGGCCGGCCCACAGTGACGACCCAATTCCGCGAGTCCCATGACCGCATCGACCAGATCATCCAGGGGGAAAGGGCCCTGTTCATAAAGCCGTGACGGTGCACACAAAATTTTCAGCAAGGGATGAGTCGACAGGGAGGTGCGAACCGTCTGGCGGCCCAGGCCTTCGGCCGGAAAGATGAGGGTGCTGAGACCGGTCTGACCGTACCACTCGGTCAAGGTGCCGCCGATACCCACCACAACACAAGGCCCGAAGGCCGGGTCCTGTTTCAGGCTGAGCAGCACTTCCTGACCTGGCCGGTTGGGTTGATGTGGAACGAAGGCACAGGCCAGGAAACCCTCCACCGGCTGGGTGGCGCCCCCCTGAACCAGTGAACCCTTGAGGCGGTCCACCTCTTCGGTGATATGGCCTGCGGGATCGGAAACGTCCGTCAAATCCAGGATCCGAACGCCGCCGATTTCGGTCTTGTGCAGGATGTTCCGGCCCACAACCTTGAGAAGGAGGCGGCGCTCATCGCCGGCAAGTTCCACCCCGGAATCAGCCCACTGCGCAACCTCGGCCGAATCCACGTTCCCATCCAGGAAACTGGCCGGGCACCGACCGATACCGATCAGGTCACAGATCCCATAGACTTCATACTCGTTGAGGCGGAGCCCGTTCTCGGAGTCATCCGGCCAGGTCCGGCCAGCGACGATCTTCCCCATGTATGCATCGACCCGGGCCATTTCACCCACATCCGCCCTCCTTGTTCTAGGCCGCGGTTTTTCCTTGTAATGCCAAGATAGATTCGGCCCCACCGCAACCCAACAAAAAAGGACTTCGGCAGGCAAAAAAAAGGTCTCCAACCCTTAGGCTGGAGACCTTGGAGAATCCGGCGGTTTCCTACTCTCCCACAGGGGCAACCCTGCAGTACCATCGGCGCAACGTGGTTTCACTACTGTGTTCGGAATGGGAACAGGTGGTACCCACGCGCTATCGCCACCGAAAAACGTGGCCGAACGGCACCAGGCCGTCGGCGTTGTCCTTGGACAACTGAATATGGAGAGTAGTTTGAGATTCATTCACATGCCATGCTCCGATTCAACCCCCGGATAAATCCGGAAGGAAAAAAAGGAGATGATTAAGCCGCACGGCTTATTAGTACCGCTCGGCTGAACACATCACTGTGCTTACACCTGCGGCCTATCAACGAGGTCGTCTTCCTCGAGCCTTCAGGGGACTAATGTCCCGCGAGATCTTATCTCAGGAGGGGCTTCCCGCTTATCTGCTTTCAGCGTTCATCCC
>DAOWLV010000042.1 GCA_030643455.1 Candidatus Krumholzibacteriia bacterium
CTCCACCCGAGGCCGCCTGGGCGAAGTCCACGGGCCAGGCCTTGAGAATGGCGTCCATCAAAAGGGCGTTTTCCTCTTGAGTACCGAGACTGATCCGGGCGTATCCCAGGAAGGCGGGTTCCGTGAAGAATTTCACGATCAGGCCCTGGGCATCCAGCTCTTCCTGGAGCACGGGAATAACGTGGTGGGGAAACTTAACCAGGACAAAATTGGCGTCGGATTCGAAGATCTCGCAACCCTCATAGGAGCGGAAGAATTCGTAGAACTTGTCACGGTCGTCGGCCATGTTGCGGGCGATTGCTTCGTAGTATTCCGTACTGTCCAGGGCGGCCAGGGCCAAACGCTCGGAAAGGCGGTTGTAACCCAGGTTGCGGGCACAGTATTTCTGGAATCCGTCCAGGCCTTCACCGATGATGCCATATCCCATTCGCACACCGGCCAGAGCGAACAGTTTACTGAAGGTTCGTAAAATC
Source organism: Candidatus Krumholzibacteriia bacterium (assembly GCA_030643455.1). Taxonomy (GTDB): domain Bacteria; phylum Krumholzibacteriota; class Krumholzibacteriia; order LZORAL124-64-63; family LZORAL124-64-63; genus JAGLCY01. The sequence continues at coordinate 474 of DAOWLV010000042.1, forward strand.
AACAGATTGGGAAATTTATCGGTCAGGGAGCCGAAGTCGTCGACCTGACCCGGGGTAAGACCGAAATAGGCCTGGTCCAGAACCACCGGCCGGTCGTGATAGGCATCCAGGATCCGCAGAAGGTCCCCACGATCCAGGGAATTCCCGGTGGGGTTGTTGGGCGAGGCGATCAGAATCATGCCCGGATCGTGTTCGTTCCGCATCCTGAGCAGGGCGTCAACGTCGAACTCGTAACTCCTGGGCGTCTCCACCAGGGGAAACTGCTCCGTGACCCCGCCCACCTCGTCGGCGATGGCCTTGTAGTACCACCAGGAAGCGGAAGGGATGAGGATTTTTCGGCCCTTCTTCAGGAAGTAGTGGACGGCTCCCTTGAGAATATCTTCGCAGCCGTAACCCAGGATGATCCGCTTTTCCTCGACCCCATGCATTTTGCTCAACCGGACTGAAAGATCGCTGTACTGGCCCCGCTGGAAGGCCCGGGTGTAATTGAAGAGCAGTTCGGCGTCGGCCTGCCGCAAGACTTCCAGACAGGCCGGGGCCGGGCCGTAACGATTTTCATTGCGGTCGAAAAGAATAGAGTTTTGATCTGTCATGAAAATCCTCGTCAAGGGGTTCATGCAAAAAAATGAACCAGCTTCGGCCGGTTTCGACATTTCCAACAGGAATTCGGAGTAAATGTAAGGGAGCGGGTCGAAAAAAGACAAGCAATTCCTGTTTATGGTGATAATGTGTTTTCAATCAAATGGCTCTAGCCCCGGCCAGGGAAGGCCCGCGCATCCAGGCTGGAATCCCCCGGCCATGTGGATTAGAATCCAGAAAATACTAATCACCTTCCTTCCCCCCGGGCGAAACGGAATCTCCATGGCCACCAAACCCTCAAAAATACTCGAGAGTTTCGACAACCCCAATCCGGAACGGGACTACGAAATCGAGTTCAATTGCCCGGAATTCACCTGTCTGTGCCCTCTGACCGGTCAGCCGGATTTCGCCAATTTCCGCATCACCTACGTTCCCGACAGGAAATGCGTGGAGCTCAAATCCCTGAAGCTGTACCTGTGGTCATTCCGCAACGAGGGGGCATTCCACGAGAAGGTGACGAACCGGATTCTGGATGATCTGGTCGCCGCGGTGAAACCACGGCTGATGGATGTGAAGGGAAAATGGTTCATCAGAGGCGGAATCACCACCAACATCACCGTCAGCTACATCGACGAGGAGTGGGACAACGCCTGACCTTCAGTTGACCACGACCGGAAGGTGGGCGCCACACCCGGGGCACCGGTTCCCGTCCGCGAATTCGGCCACCCCCCGGTATCCGGACCTGTCGATGACCACGGTCCCGCAATCCGGACAGACCGTGTCCCGCCCCTCGGCAGTTCTGGCATTGCCCAGGTAGACATATTTCAGCTTAACGCCAGCCAGTTCCCGTGCCCTGAGCAGGGTGGCCAGCGGCGTGGGCGGCGCTTTCAACTTCCAGGCCGGACGGTAGGCGGAAAAGTGCAGGGGAATGTCCTGGTCCAGCCCGGCCACGAAATCCACCAGGGCGCCGATCTGGTCATCCCGGTCGTTGTGGCCCGGAATGACAAGATTCGTGATCTCCAGATGGACTCCCGCTTCATGAAACTGGCGAATCGCTGCCAAAACCGGTTCCAGCCGGGCTCTGCAGACCTTGCGGTAGAACACGTCGTCCATGGATTTCAGGTCGATATTGGCCGCGTCGATCAGGGGCAGAAGTTCAGCCAGGGGCTCGGGATTGAGAAATCCGTTGGTGACCAGAACATTTTTCAGACCCTTTTCCCGCACGATCTCGGCGGTGTCCTTGACGAATTCGAACCAGACCAGGGGTTCGCTGTAGGTAAAGGCGATGCCGACGGACTCCTCGGCCTGGGCCATGGCAACCAGGTCGGTCGGCGAAGTCTTCAGGGTCCTGGCTTCCGGGTCCTGGCTGATATTCCAGTTCTGACAGAACATGCAATGAAGGTTACAGCCGGGCGCGGCCACCGAGAGAATCGGGCTTCCGGGGTGGAAATGATAGAGGGGCTTTTTTTCGATGGGATCGATGGCGGACGAAACGATGCGGCCGTAGTGCAGCGGAACCATGGTTCCTTCGTGATTGACCCGGGTGCCGCAGGGGCCGGTCTGTCCCTCACGCAACCGGCAGGCGATCGGGCACAGGTCGCAGGCGACCTGGCCGTTATCCAGCGGACGCCACCAGGCGGCGGTGTGCATCATGGCAACCCTCCCACGGCGATATTATCCCACACGACCATTGCGTTGGCGCGCAGACCCTCCGGATGACAACGCCACAGGGGGGTGCGCCTGAATCTTTTCCTGAAGATATCGTCGTTCAGTTCCAGAAGATCCGCCAGCTTGATTTCGGTGTGCTCCGGCAAGGGACCGTATTCGCCCCGAACCGGCGGTGGGCCGGGGTTGGCTGCCGCCCGCTGATTCCAGGGGCAGACCGCCTGGCAGATATCGCAGCCGAACAGGATACCGCCCTGTTCCGCCCGGCGGTCGGTCGGGGTTTGCCCACGCCATTCGATGGTCCAGGTGGAGATGCAGCTGCCGGCGTCCAGACCACCGTCCGGTGCGATGGCTCCGGTCGGACAGGCCTCGATGCACCTGGTGCAGCTGCCGCAATGACTGGCGGCCACCCGCTTGGGGGGACGCCTGCGGCGGGCCGTCACCCCGAAGAGAGGTTCAGGCGCCGGAACATTTCCGGTCAGCCCTTCGATCTCCAGGTTGGTCAGGGCCACCCCCAGGAACAGTCCCGAACCCAGCTTTTCGTGGATCAGGCAGGTGTTCTTGCCCAGAAAACCCAAACCCGCCAGCCAGGCTTATTCGCGTTCCAGGTAGGGCCCGGTATCGGTGGCGGCAAAGGCCTGCAGGCCGCCGATGGCCTCCTGCAATCCGGCCAGCACGGTCTTGATGTCCTTCAGCAGCACATCATGGTAGTCCAGGCCCCGGGCGTAGCGGGCCACCCTGTCGGTCCAGGGTGGATCATCAGGTTCCCCGGCAGGGCCGCCGGAGGCGGGCGCGGCGTCCCTGGCAGGCCAGCCCGCGGAATAACGCTGGGCGAAGACCAGCACCGAATTGGCCCAGGGATTCTTCCGGGTGGGTTCCACGCGGCCGGTGGGATCGCGCTCGAGATATTCCAGACCCGCGTGCCGGTCCGCCGCCAGCCAGTCGAACCAGCGGTCCGCATGGGGAAGGGCGCAGGGCAAGGCCACCGCCCCGGCCAGATCGATGGTGCTACCGGGACACAACTGCTCCAGGTGGGTGGCCAGCTCGGCGGCGGTCACCCGAACCGGTTCACAGTCTCGATCAACCCGGGCCATGACAACCTCAATCCTGCGGGTGGGCCTTGATCCAATTGTCGTAGACCGAGAGCAGTACCACCGAAACCATGGCCAGGGCGGCGAAGATCATCCACATGACGTCGGGGCTGTCCACCCCGCCGCGCTCGACCGGTCCATAGTGTTCGTACAGCTTGCCACTCAGCAGACCCCCGAACAGGTTGCCCAGGGCCACGCACCAGTAGAAATAACCCATGTACATGCCCACCTTGTTCGGCGGCGCGATATTGCCGGCATATTCTTTGGAACGGGGACTGGCCAGCATCTCGCCGATCGAAAACACCAGCACCGCGATGACGATGACCCAACCGCCCTGACCGATCAGGTAGAGCAGGAAACTGATGACCGTGATGAAGCTGCCCAGGATGATGCAGGTCAGCGGCGCAAGCTTGCGCACCGAGTAGGCGATGGCTACCTGGCCCACGATGATCCCGAGAGCGTTGAGGTTGATCAGATGCTCCGGTTTGACCTGACCGTGCTCCAGCACGGCGCGGCCCCACTCGGTGGTATCCAGCCCCATGGACTGGGCCACCCCGGTGACCCAACCGGCGATGGGACCAAAACTGTGGATCAGATCGCTGGTATCTGCGTAGTCCCGGATGTATTCGGGCAGGGTCATGAAGATCTGGTTGAAGCTGGTCCAGAAGAAGGCCATCAGGAACAGGAAAACCAGATACCGGCCTTCACCGACCTTCATGGGATCGAGGAGCCACACGCGCGTGACATTTGGCGATCGGGACAGACTGCGGGTGGCAAAATCCCAGACGAAGTTGAAGATCAACCACCCGGCTGCGGCCGGCAGATAGACCTGTGGCTCCAGCCATTTCGACCCCATGACCAGCAGGAACAAGAGACCCACGATGAGCAGGAAAAACCGGCCGTTGCCCACCACACCGATCATGCCCCTGAAGACCTCGCTCAGGGGACGTTGTGACTCGGCCTCCGCATCACGCGGCGGCTCCTTGTATACGAACAAGGCGAACACGCCCATCAGCAGGATCCAGCCTGCCGAGCAATAGAAGACGTACTGCCAATCCCAGCCGCGGACGATGCCGGCCACGATGGGGCCCAGGAACCCGCCGATGTTGACCATCATGTAGAAGATACCGAAACCCATGCTGCCTGTTTTTTCGGTAGTGGCCTTTGCCACGGTCGAAATCACCACGGGCTTGAACATGCCATGGCCGATGGCGACCAGGAAGTAGACCGCCAAAAAGCCCCAGAAGCCGTTGGGGATGCCCAGCATCATATAACCGGGAATCATCACCAGGCAGGAGGCCAGGAACATCCGCTTGAAGCCGTACCGGTCAGCCAGGGCGCCGAAAACCGCCGGAAACAGGTAGAGAAAAAACGTGGCCAGGCCCTGGATGACTCCGCGGTCCTCACTCGAAAGGCCCAACCCGCCGTCGGCCACCGCACCGGTCAGATACAGGCTGCTGACGGCGTAGAAACCGTACCAGCCCATCCGCTCGAAGATTTCCATGACATTGGCGGCCCAGAAGGACGACGGAAACTGTTTCCAGATCGATACTTTGGTTGCGGAACTTGAGTTTTCCAAACGGTTCTCCAGTCGGGAATCAGGTATTGGGATGGAGTTTTGCGAGGGCTTCATCAAAGCCGTTCAGCAGACGGTCCATGATCTCGGCCACGGTGGGAATGTCGTCGATCAGCCCCGAGACCTGTCCTATCTCGAGTTCGCCCTCGGCCAGGTCGCCCTCGAGCATGCCCCGCCGTGCGCGACCGGTGCCTAGTTCGGCGGCCAGTTCGTCCCGGCCCGCCCCCGCGGCTTCCAGGGCGGTGATCCTGTCACGAAACACGTTTTTCAGCAAGCGCACAGGCACGTGGGCCTTGAGAACCAGGTGGGTGTCATCCGGGCCGGCATCGACCACGGCCTGTTTGAAGAGCCCGTGACCGCTGGATTCGACCGAAACGGCGAAACGTGAACCGATCTGAACGCCGACGGCGCCCAGAGCCAGGGCGGCGGCCATCTGCTGTCCGGTCGCGATGCCGCCGGCGGCAATCACCGGGATGTCAACGGCGGCCACGCATTCGGGCACCAGCACCATGGTGGTGATCTCCTGGCGCCCGTTGTGCCCACCCGCCTCGAACCCCTCGCAGACGATGGCGTCACACCCGGCGGCCTGGCATTTGACAGCCAGGGCCGGACTCGCCACCACGTGAACAGCGGTGCAGCCCGCATTCTTGAGGGGGCCGATGACCTTTTTTGGCGACCCGGCGGACGTGAAGAATATCTTGACCCCTTCGGCCAGTGCGACTTCGACACACTCGGCGCTGTGAGGGTAAAGCAGGGGGATGTTGACCCCGAAATCCCGGTCGGTGAGGGTCCTGGCCTTGCGGATCTGGTCACCGAACAGATCGGGCCGCATGCTGCCGGCCCCGATCAGCCCCAGGCCGCCCGCTGCGGACACCGCTGCGGCCAGCTTGGCTCCGCTGTTGTAGATCATTCCACCCTGGATGATGGGGTAATCAATACCCAGCAGGCCGCAAATCCTGTTGTTGGACCAAGTTTTCATGGCCGGAAGTGTAACATGGCGCCGGTTTTCGGGGCCAACATTTCCGGCCCTGGTTTGTATTTATAAACGGGGCCTTTTTTCACCAGGATGGAGGGAGAATTTCATGCTTATTCATACCCAGGGCAAAGGCGACATCACAGTCATCCATCTGGCCGGCAAATTCGACGGTGGAGAGGATTGTAAAAAAATCCAGGACATCGTCACGGACTTGATCGCAGAGGGTTGCCGCAAGTTCGTACTCAGCTTTTCGCTGATCCGCTTCATCACTTCCTGCGGTCTGGGCAAGTTGCTGGCCATTCACAAGGAAGTTACCGGGTGCGGCGGGCAGGTGATCCTGTGCAATCTCGAACGCAGGCCCCTGAGCGTCATCTACACGACCAGGCTCTACGAGGTATTCATCGTGAGAAAAACTCTCGGCCAGGCCCTGGACCAGCTGGAAACCGTGGAATCCGAAACCGGTAGCTAATTTATCAAAAGTTACCAACAAATTCGCTCGTCATTTGTATTTATTATTGAATTCAAAAAAATATCCGAACGGACGGGAGAAATATCATGCATTTCAGGATCGAACGCGAGGGGGACATCAATTTTATTCATCCGGTGGGGAGATTCGACGGCGGTCCCGATTGCGAACAGCTTCAGATGCTGGTCGCCGAAATTGCCAAGTCCGATTGCCGCAAGGTGGTATTCAGCTTTTCCCTGACCAGGTGGATCAATTCCTGCGGCGTGGGCAAAATCATCGCCGCCAAATTCGTCATGGACGAGATTAACGGCCGCTTTGTCCTTTGCGACCTCGAGGGGCACAACATGACTGTCATCAACACTTTGCGGCTTGACCAGGTTTTCGAGATCTACGATTCCATCCCGGATGCGGTGAAAGCCCTGAAGCAGGACTGCTTCACTCAAACCCCCTCCTGAATGGCGGGATTCCCAAAATTCCCTGAACTTGATACAGTGGGTGGCGACCCTCGGGTCGTTTCCCGCCGCCTTGCCGCAACCTCGACCTCACCAGAAAAGGGGAGCCGCATGACCACCGACCTGAAGACCCTCTCGTCGCTCTTCACCAGTTCCGATCCCGAAAAAATCCACCAGGCCCTTCAGATCGTCCGGGAGGAAGTTTCCCGCCTGGGCAGCGACCAGGCTCGCCCCCTTTTCCAGATGGTATCTTCGCTCTTTTATATCGATCCCCACGACGACCCCGAACTGGCCTCGATCCTGGATGAGGCCATCTCTTTGGTCACCGGTTTCGGGGAGTGGGTCATCCCCCACCTGGTGGACAACCTGGACGAGGGAGATCTCAAGGCGCAAATGGCCTCGGCAGAGGCCCTGGGACGTATCGGGGCCGATGCTGTCAACCCCTTGGTGGAAAAATACCACGCCTCTCGAGACTCCGAGAGCCGGTCCTTTGTCCTGTACGCCCTGGGCAAGATCCATTCACCAATGGTCGAAGGGGCGGCCGAACTGGCCCTGGCCGGAGCGCGCTCGAAGGATCTCGAACTCCGTGACACCGCCACCCGCACGATCGGCCGGTTCGCTGCGGAGATCCCCGCCGGTCAGTTCGGTGCGGACATCCTGGATGGATACTACGACTCCCTGCGCACCAACCTGGCCGATCCCAACAAGGGTGTGAAGGCCAAGGCGGTGCGAAGTCTGGGCAAACTGGCCCGGTTCGGGCATCTGGATTCCGTCCGGAAGCAGGAAATGAAGACCATCGCCCTGAATCTGCTGGGCGAAGATGACGAGTTCCGCTGGGACCGGACCTTCGTGGTGCGGCGGGAGGCACAGGAAGCTCTGGAATACTTTCAGGAGTGAGACCAAGGGTTGATATTTGGCTGGAGTTTTTGCCTCGTTCAACGAAAAAGTTCCCCCGGGGGAACTTTTTCGCAATGTTATCAGGGATAGGCTGCAGCCTAGGTACCTGGCCATAGCACCCTTTGAGAGTGGGGACATCCAGACTGCGGATGGGGTCGGCTCGGACGGTTGGCTCTCAAATCAGAGCCCCAGATCCTCCCCCACCGGCACCAGGGCTTCCAGCACGTGGGCGATCACTTTATCCAACTCCAGTCCAAGATCCTCAGCGCCTTCAGCGATCTCTTCACGGTTCACCTTGGCCGCGAAGTCCTTCTTCTTGAGCTTCTTTTTGACCGACTTGACCTTCACCTGGGCAATCTTCTTGTCCGGTTGGACCATCGCGCAGGCCATGCAGAAGCCGCACAGTTCGTCGACGGCAAACAGCCAACGGGCGCAGTCGTTCTCGCGCGGCACGCCGGTGTAGGCGGCGTGGGACAGGATGGTGCGGACGAACTCCTCCGGATAGCCGCGTTCCCGCAGGATCTCCGCTCCCTTTAACGGGTGATCCGGAGCCTCGGGATACATCTCGTAGTCGAAATCGTGCAGCAGGCCTACGGCCGACCAGTATTCAACATCGCTGTCAGTAAGAACGGCCGCAGCTTTCATGGCGGCCTCGACAGCGAAGGCATGGCGGCGGAGACCGTCAGTCTTGGTGTATTCTTGCAGCAGGGCAAGGGTCGTGTCGCGATTGTAGAGATCGCTCATGGGTCCTCTCCTTCATGGTCTATTTTGGCCGAATTCAACCACCACTTTTGATCCCTGGTGACACCTACCCCTGCCAGACCTGTCCAAAATAAGTTTTAAGTAAAAAAAGTCCTCCGGCAGTGGCATTATGGAAGCACTAACCAAGCCATATCACCGCCACCGGGAGGACTTTCTGCATGTTACGCCACAGCAGCCTTTTTAGCCAGCTTTTGGAAGTTTTTCCCCGTTACGAGTTCCATAACATTGTGCGCGATATCGGGACCGAGCGTCACAGCAAAGGCTTCAGCAGCTGGGACCATTTTGTTGCCATGATGTTCTGCCAACTGGCCCAAGCCAAGTCGTTGCGGAAGATCAGCGACGGCCTGGGAACCTGTCTGGGCAAGCTCAACCACCTTGGTATAAGCAAGGCGCCCTGCAAGTCCACTCTCTCGTATGCCAACAAGAACCGCAGTTGGACCCTGTTCGAGACCGTTTTCTACCGCCTTTCCCAGCGGGTGCAGTTCAATGGCAAAGTTGCCAAACGATTGAAGCTGCCGGGCAAGCTGTACTCTCTTGACGCCACGGTCATCACCCTGTGTCTGGCGATGTTCGATTGGGCCCGCTATCGGTCGGCCAAAGGTGCGGTAAAGCTACATCTGGTTCTTGATCATGACGGCTACCTGCCCCGGTTCGCCAACATCACCGAAGGAGCGGAGCACGAACTGACGTCGGCTCATCATCTGAAGTTCCCGCCCGGCAGTGTTGTCGTCATTGATCGCGCATATTGGTCACTGGGGTTGTTCTCGAGTTGGATACACGACAATGTGTTTTTTGTCATACGCCAAAAGAAGGGCTTTCGGTTCCGGACGATTGAAAAGCGCAAGGTCCAGGGCAACGTTCTGTCCGATCATTTTGTCGAGCTTGCCAACCCTAGATCAAAGGAGCGATACCCATATATTTTGCGCAGGGTTGTCTATCGTGCCCCGGAAACAAACAGGACCTACATCTATATTACGAACCAGTTGGAAGTGCCCGCCCAGGTGATCGCTGACGTATACAAGGAACGCTGGCAGATCGAGCTGTTCTTCAAAGCGATCAAGCAGAACCTGAAGATCAAGACATTCATCGGTACAACACCCAATGCAGTGATGACGCAGATTTGGACAGCACTGGTGGTGATGCTTCTGCTGCGCTACCTGAAGTTGAAGGCCAAACGGGGCTGGGCCCTGTCCAACCTGGTGGCCATGATCCGCTGGAACCTGTTTACGTACCGTGATTTGTGGGCTTGGCTGGATGACCCCTTCGAGGTGCCCCCGGGGGCACCTCCAATGGAGCAGCTATCGCTTGGTTTGTAGGTTTTGGACGGCAGAACCAGGGGTGGGTCTTGAGCAGTGAGAAGAACCCGTCCAAATCAGGTGATTGGGACGGGTTCAGAGAAGACATCGAATCGAAGCTGAGTTATTTTGGACAGCAGTGCGCCCCTGCCAGCAGGGTCCTGGAACATCAACCCTCAAATCCCGGCCCGAACCCATTCCCGGATCACAACAGCAGGTCATCTTCATGTTCATCGAGCCACTGCATGGACTCGCGATGGCCAGGGCAGACGCGGTCCAGAAGGGCGTAGAACCGGCGACTGTGATTCAAGTGGGCCAGGTGGCAGATCTCGTGGGCCACCACGGCGTCGACGGCGTCGGGCGGCGCCATGATCAGGCGGTAACAGAAGGAAAGGGTACCGCGGGCCGAACAGCTGCCCCAGCGGCTGGTGCGTTCGCCGACGATCACCTTTCTGGGAAATAACCCGATGCGGTCGGCCCAGATCGCGGTGCGTTCCGTCAGATCCTGCCGGCCCAGGCGGCGCAGGTACTTTTCCATCACGGGCCTGACATCAAACACGTCGGCAGGGGCCAGGCCGAGAATCAAGGAATCGTCGTTGAGATCCATGACAGGCCGCTTCCTGCCATTCGGCAGATTCGTGATGGTCAACTGGCGGGGTTTCCCCAGGATGGAAATCACGCTGCCGGAAGCAAACTGGCGGACCCGGGGACCCTGGCGGACATCGTATTCGTCGGCCTTGGTATCGATCCAGTCGGCCCAGTACTCCAGCAGTTCGGGAATCACCTTCAGGCCCACTCGTTCGGGCAGGATGACGACCAGCCCGTCCCGTTTGCAGACCTGGATGCCCATTCTGTGGGCCCGGCGACTGCGCCGGACCCGGTAACGAACGGGTTTGCCCTTGATCAGGGCGAGGGTTGAACGTTCGGGCAGACGACCACTCAAGCGGCGGATACCTTTCCTTCATCGATCTTTTTCGTGACGGCGATGAACACCAGCAGGGCGATCAGCGAGATCAGGCCGACGCCGACATAGGCGTACCACAGATAGTGGGCCTGGAGGTATTGCTCAGGCATGGGCCCCTGGCCCAGCAGCGCGGCATCATGGGCTGCCCTCACGGCCGGTTCCAGAGTGCCCGGTTCCGGGCAGTACCTCTGCAGCAGGAAACCCGAGAAGATGAACCCGAACATCCAGGCGAAGAAGGTGTTCATGTGGGCGAAACCCAGGAAGGTGCCTTCCTTGCCGGGAGGAGCCTGAAGGGAGGCGAATTCCAGCCATTTGGGGCTGAGAAAACACTCGGCAATTCCCTGGATGGAGATGCCGATGATCATCATGAAGGTGATAGGATGCATCTCCAGCCCGAAAACGTTCACATTGCCATCAAACCAGGCCGAGGCCGCCATGGCCACGGCCGACAGCGGGATCAGGCACATGGCCACCAGGATCGCGTTCTGGGGTTTCCATTTGCGAATCATCTGCGTGATCATCACCACGAAGATGACCACCACCAGCGGATTGATGTTGGCGTACCATTCGGGTTTGTAGGTCTCCCCGGCCATGCGCAGCACGTAATCGGGCATCGAGGCGTAGAGCTGGCCCTGGATGGCCCAGAACCCCGCCGTGATGATGATCAGGGCCAGGAACCGCACATTGCTCATGGCCATCCACATCCCCGCGAGCGTCTCTTTCACGGTGCGGCCCTTTTCGTCATGACTTTCCTTCGGAAAATAGATCAACGTCACCAGGATCAAGCCCAGCAGGGCGGCGCCCGCCGAGAAGAAGGGCACCGTCTCCAC
>DAOWLV010000236.1 GCA_030643455.1 Candidatus Krumholzibacteriia bacterium
CGTTGGTGTAGAAGAACATCTCGTCCAGAACCTTGAAGCACGGTTTGAGCACCACGTCCTGGCGCTTCTGGCCGGTCCAGGGCCACTGGTACATGTGCGTGATCAAAACCTCGCTGCATCGAGGACCCCAGAAGTCCTTGTAGGCGGCGACCTCGTGCTTGTTTTCGGGAACCTCGATCATGCGCAGCTCCGTGAACACCTTGTCCCGATAGCCGCCCTCGTCCCACAGCTCGAGGAAGCGCTGGGTCCGTTCCATCACCTTGGTGAAATCAATGCCGATGCGGGAAGGCTCGTAGGTTTCGCGGCTGAACCCGTCGATGGAAAAGCGCATGATGTCCACGCCGGCTTCCAGCAGTTCACCGGCCAGCTTTTCTGTCACCAGTTCGCCGTTGGTGTTGAATTCCACCCGGGCGGTGGGATCGTTGTCCTTGATGTAACGCACGATCTCGGGCATGCGGTTGTCGACAAACGGTTCGTTGGTCAAAAACGGCCGGTAGGTGAGACCCCAGCCGCGGGTGTCATCGACGATTTTCTGCCAGGTCTCGGTCGGCATGCGCGCGGGATCCCGCACGATCTCGTTCTGAGGGCAGAAGGGGCACTTGGCGTTGCACTTGGTCACGGTTTCCATCTGGAGGAAACTGGGTCTGGCCGCGTAGGGCATGCGCCATCGCGCTTCTGTCTCATTGCTGGACAGATTGCTGATATTCTTAACCTCGTCGGCCTGTTCCGGTCGCTTCAAATTCCTCCGGTTGAGCGGTTCGTCAAAGATAGGGTTCGATCATGGCCATGCTGCGGGCCGTGGCTCCCCGCTGGTCCAGGACGATCTGCCGGGCAGTTTCCCCCAGGGCCTCCAGACGGGCCGGATCTTTCAGCAGGCTGCCGGCGACGGCCAGGGCCTGGTCGGGCTTTTCCAGGATGAATCCCGCACCGCGCCGGACCAGTAATCCCGCTTCTTCAGCGTTGTGGATCACGGGGCCGAACATGACCGGCATGCCGGCCACGGCGGGTTCCATGGTGTTGTGGACCCCGGTGGTGAAGCTGCCGCCGACGTACGTAAGATCGCCTGCCCGGTAGATCTCCGCCAGAACTCCGATCGAATCGGTGAGGATGACCCGGGTGCCCTGGTCACTGCCTTGGGAGTCGGCCATGAGGCTGGAGAGGCGGCGGTGAGGGATTTTCCTGCGGTCCAGGGCGGTTTCCAGGGACTCCAGGCGGTTCGCGGTGGGTTCGTGGGGTGTCAGGACAACCCGCAGATCGGGATTCGAATCCAGCAACTGGCCAAGCACGGGCAGCCACAACTTTTCGTCCGGGGGCCAGGTGCTGCCCAGGATGAGCAGCCGGCCGCCCAGTTCCCGCAGACGTGCGGCGGTTTCGCCGTCCTGGGCCGCTTCGTAACGGAGGATCACCTGTTCCACACGAGTGTCCCCGGTGACCGACACCGGACACGTGACACCCAGTTCATCCAGGAACCGACCACGGTCTTCGGGTGTGCAGACCCCGAGGTGGGCGAAGCGGTTGAAGACATCCCGGAACAGGGGTCGGCCCAGCGGTTTGAGCCGGGCGCTGTGGGGTTGGAGGGACCCGGCGACCAGGACCACGGGAATGTCCCGCTCAGCCGCGGCAACGACCTGGTTCGGCCAGCAGTCGAACTTCACGAACACGAGCAGGCGAGGTTGCCAGAGATCGATCAGGCGGTCCATGTCCCCGGGATGATCAAAAGGCAGGTAATCATGTAGATCGGCGCAGGGACGGCTCTTGGCGTATTCGTAACCCGAGGGGGAAAAGTGGGTCACTGCGACCGGGGGAGGATCTGGCCGGTCCTTGATCGCGGCAATGATCGGCCGGGCCTGCTCGTATTCCCCCACCGAGGTGACATGGAACCAGACCCCGCCGCGCACCAGGGGGGCGCCTGCGGTCAACCGGTCCATCAATCCCCGCCTCCCGGCGATTCCCTCGGCCAGTTTTGGCGACAGGGGTCCTGCCAGCCGGGTCGCTGCGCACAGGACGGGGCTCAATCCCCGGTAGAGACCCAGCAGGAAACCGGTCCGGCTCGGCGGAATGGAATGGTCGGGTTTCCGCAGAGTCATCGACTCTCCTCCATGGCTTCCAGAACGGCGTAGGCCTCGTCCGGAGGAATGTCCCGCAGGCAGGCCAGGTCTGCCCGGTGGCAGGGCCGCTTGCCGTTGCGTGAGCAGGGCCGGCAATCCAGGGGACGCTCCAGCACCCTGCTGCCGGCCAGAACCGGGTAGTAGCCGAACTCCCTGACTGTCGGTCCGAAAAAGGCCAGGACGGGCGTGCCGACGGCCTCGGCCACGTGAAGCAGGCCGCTGTCGTTGGTCACAAGGTGGTTGCACTCGGACATCAGTATCGCCACCTCGGTCAAGGAGCGGCCCCGGATGATTTCGGTCCGGTCGCTGTTTCCAGCGGCCTTTTCCAGGGCACTGCCGTCAAACCAGTTTTCCTCCCGGGGGCCGAGGAAGATACGAACGGAACCGGGATGATCCCGCAGTCGCATTTCCAACAGGGCGGCAAAATAACTATCGGGCCAACGCTTGGTGTCCCACTGGGCGCCGGGGGCGAAGGCAAGGAGGTTCGCGGAAGGATGGGTCCCCAGGGCGGCCAGCGGGGGGAGGGTTTCGCCGTTGCGGTCGTCGGGTCCGGTCGCCAGACCGGCGGTCAAATCCTCGAAACGATCGTGCATCGTGCGGTCCAGCCTGCCTCGGCGTAGTCCGATTCCCATGAAGGCCAGCCGGGCGGCGGTGTCCTTGGCCAGCCGCCGGTCGGGTCGGCGGCGCATCATCCCGAAAAGCAGGTGGCCCCGCAGGATGTTGTGGGCGTCGATGACCAGGTCCCAGGAAAGGCGGCGCAATTCCTTCGCCAGGCGGGCCACATCTCCGGTGCCGGATCCCTTCAAGGGAATCACCTGGTGGATTCCACGCACGTGCTCCATCAGGGGAGCGAACTCGGATTTGGTCACCAGGGTCACCCGGCGATCCTTGGCGCCCGGCCGATCGGCCAGACGTGCCAGGGCCCAGCCCAGCAAGCACAGGTCGCCAAGCGAACCGAAGCGTACGACCAGGATGTCTCCGGAGGCATGTTGTGGATTAACGGACATGGGGCCTTTCTGAGGAATTTTCGGGATGGCTGCCTTTGCCGGTTGGATATTCCCCTAAAAACGTGTCTGGGAAAATGTTTTTCCTGATTGATACAAAATCAATGTCAGAATGTCCCACCCATGGTCGAGGGCCAGGTACCGTCCCAATCCTTGCCCACCGGGCGGTAAAAAGGTAACATCGCCGCGATGACGGGGCCCTGATCCTGGGCCCGACTGGATCACCCCGGCGCGGAGACAAAATTCTTGGACCTGCTGCTGCTCCTTTTTCTCTTGGGATTGTCCGCCGCATTCTCCGGTTCGGAAACCGCTTTTTTCTCCCTGGGTGCGGTGGAACTTGCCCGGATGGAAGAGGAAGGTTCCCGCGCAGGCCGACGGGTGCTCACGCTGTTGCGCCGCTCACATGACCTGTTGTCCGCCCTTCTGATCGGGAATCTTCTGGTCAATACCGCCGCCAGCGTGGTGGCCACCAGCCTGTGCCTGCAATGGTTCGGGCCGAGGGGACTCCTGGTGGCGGTGCCGGCCACGACCCTGGCCCTGCTTCTGCTGGGGGAGATCACGCCCAAGATGCTCGCCCTGCGTTTCAGGCAGAGATTGTCGATGCTGGCCCAGGCGCCCCTGAGGGTCTGGCTGACGGTGACCGGTCCCGTATTGGGGATCATCGGCGGCCTGGTGAAACACCTGATCAACAGCCTGCCATTCGAGCGCACCGGCTCCCGGAACCTGACGACTGCGGAACTCCAGACCGCCTGCGACCTGGCGGTGGAAGACGGTACCCTGACTGAAACGGAAGGCCGTTCCCTGGCCAGGCTCCTTCAACTGGAGGATCTCGAGGTATCCCACATCATGACGCCCCGGACCTCGGTGGTGGCCATGCGGAAGGACATGTCCCTTTTGCAGGTGTTGGCCACCGCCCGCCGGGCCGGTTTCAACCGCTACCCGGTCCTGGACGCCGAAGGTGGCCGGCCGATGGGCCTGTTCCACCTGAAGGACCTTCTGGGCCGTACCGGTGCGCCCCTCCATCCCCTGCAGGAGGAACTGCGCGAACTCCTGTTCATACCCGAAAGCAAGGATGTGGCCGCCCTGCTGGCCGATATGCGTGACGGAAGGACCCATCTGGCGGCCATCGTGGATGAACACGGGGACTTCACTGGAATCGTGACCCTGGCCGATTGTCTGCAGGCTCTCGTGGGCCCGGTTGCGGACGTCATGGACAGGACCCAGGAGATGATTCCGCTCGGGGACGGCCGCTGGATCATCAGCGGCCGTACCGATCTGCGGGAACTGGAGGAGAACTGCGGGATCAAGCTGCCTGCCAGCCGGGATTACGTGACGGTGGCGGGTTTCATGATGACCCGCCTGGGCCGGGTGCTCGAACCGGGCGACAAGGTGACCCTCCCGATGGCGCGGCTGTCCGTCCTGGAGATGACCGGCCATACGGTGGACCGTATCCAGGTGACCTTGCTGGGGGAACAGCGGGTCGCCGCCACCCTGCGAGGTGGGCCATGAATTTCATCACCGAAGGCCTGACTGGCCTGGGAACCGCCGGCGTCATCGGTCTGGGAATCTTCAGCCTGATCATGTCCGGGTTCTTCTCCGGCTGCGAAACCGGCTACATGAGTGTCAGCAGGGTCCGGTTGCGCAATCTCCCTGAGCCGGACGGGGTCCTCGTCCGCCGGTTGCGTCTCCAGTTGCGCAGGATCGAGGATCCCATCCTGACCTGCCTGATCGGGACCAACCTCTTCAACGTATTTTTTACCGCCCTGGTCACCGCGGTTTTATCCGAACGATTCGGAGCCCGGGGGGGGTGGCTGGCCCTGGGCCTGGTGTCGGTCCTGGTGATCCTGTTCGGCGAGATCCTGCCCAAGGTCCTTTACCGGGAATTCCCCGAACGGATGACCCTCGCTTCGGCGCCCGCCATTTCCGTGGCCATGGGGATCCTGTGGCCGGTCCGATGGCTGCTGAGGGGATACACTGCCCTGTGGCACCGCTTTTTACCCGCGACCGGGTCCGGCGGGGCTGATCTGGACCGGAAGAGTCTGGCCGCCCTTTTGCTGACCAACACGGTGCCCAGCGACAAGGATCAACGCTTTGCCGGGGCCTTGGACCGGTTTCTTGAGCTTGCCGGACATCCCATTTCAGGGCACATGCGACCCCTGGACAGCCTGGTGACCGTGGGGCCCGATGTCACGGTTGCCGAATGTCTGGCTACGGCTTCGGAGTCCGGATTCAGCAGGCTGCCGGTCACCCGTGAGGACGGCCGGGATCTGCAGGGGTACGTCCTGGTGCGCGATCTTTTGTTCCTGTCCCGCCAGGAGCATGATCGTATCCTGCCACGCAAATTCATCCGGTCGTTTTTACTGGTGGACGAACGCATGTCCCCGTATGAACTTTTCGAGGAATTGCGGAGCCAGGGCCGGCAACTCGCCGTGGTCGTGGACGGGAACGGGAACCCGCGGGGGATGATCACGCTTGAAGACCTGATCGAGACCGTTGTCGGCTCGATCCAGGACGAGTTCGATCCGCCAGCGGATGGGGAATGAACTTCCGGACAGTTACCCTA
>DAOWLV010000062.1 GCA_030643455.1 Candidatus Krumholzibacteriia bacterium
GGTCAGGCCGCACGAAGCGCCGGTGTTCGTTTGTCAGCAGGATCTTGAATTCGTGATTCCCCGTGGTGGCCTTGGCACCGGCCCGGGCGCGGAACCGGACCCAGTTCCGGTCGGGGTCGGGCGCAAAGTAATAGACTCCGTCGAGAATTTCCTGCCGAACCCGAATATCAAACAGTGGAGAAACGGTAAAAGAAGACGCGTCCGGCTGGGCTGCGGTCACAGCCGGAAAGCTCGCTAAAACCATGAATATCAACCATAAATATCTCACGGGCACCCCTTCGGTGCCCCAACAATGGTCCGGGATTTTCAACTTGGCAAGGTCGGGATGGGAGGGGATTTACCAGGAGCGGCGAGGCGGCCGGGCGCCCCTGTCCCGCGCTTCGTTGACACGCAGGGTCTGCCCGCCAAAATCGGTCCCGTCGAGAGCTTCGATGGCCTTGAAGGCGGCCTCCGGCTCCATCTCCACGAATCCAAAACCCCGCGAACGGCCGGTTTCCCGGTCGTTGACCAGACTGACGCTGTTCACGGTCCCGTGTTGGCCAAAGAGTTCCCGCACATCGTCTTCGGATGCTGAAAAGGGTAGATTTCCCAGATAGATGGTCTTCATACAGTACTCCCGCTGCTATTGAAAAAAATAATCTTCCGAATTCCAACAAAATCAAAAAGGAGGGCTTTCGCCAGCGAAAACCCTCCTTTCAACAATGATTTCCCGTCTACTCGACCGTCAGCTTCACCACCACCGGCAGGTAGGCCGGGGCCAGACAGACCTTGTCGTCGCAAGCCTGGACCGTCACTTCGAGTTTCAGCTCGTGCTCACCCTTGGCCAGGGAGTCGGGCACCAGGGCCGAGGCCTTGAGCACTGCCTTGCCTTCGATCATGAACACCATGTCGCCGAAGAATTCCTTTTCATGGCCTGCGGGATATTCGGCCTTGAAGTCTTCCAGGGGAAACTCTTCGGAGGGCACCAGGTCCACCCCGATGAAATTTGTGTCCCCGTGGGCGTAGAGATGCCATTTCTTCTGGATGTCCAGCTTGACCTCGAAGGAGACCCTTTCGCCGGGAGCCGAACTCAGGGCGGTGGGTTGCGCCACGGCCTTGACCACGTCGGCGGAGCCTTTCATGACGCCAAAGGCCAGTCCGGCGCCCAGGGCGACGACCAGCAGAACGAAAATTGCGATCCGTTTCATCTAAATCCTCCGGTTGGAATGATCCCAGTATTGTCTAAACCACGAGAATCCTGTCGGCGGCCCGGCGGATGACCCTGACCAGCCTCTCGATGTCGTTCTGCTCCATGGAGCGGTTTTCCACGTTGACCCGCAGAGCCACCTGGCCATTCAGCACCGTGAAACTGAACCAGGCGTCACCCTCACGTTCGACCAGTTCCTGGAGATCGCGATTGAGCTGGTCGTTCTGTTCCGAGTTGAACCGTAAACCACCAGACGCGTCCTTGGGTTCCCAGCGGAAATTGCACACCCCCAGGGTATTGGGCCCCAGGATACGAAAGTCGGGCTGCCGCCTCATGCGGGCGGCCAGGATGCGGGCCAGCTCGATGTCCTTTTCCACCCAGGCGGCAAACTGCTTCCGACCCACCGATTTCAAGGCCAGCCACATTTTCAGGGCGTTCATCCGGCGACTGCCCTGGATACCGTACTGGAAGAAGTTGACCTTGTCACCCATGTGGAAGCTGCGTTTGTCCGGAATCACCCGGTGTCCGTGCCCGTTGTTCTGGGCCTCTTTCCCGGTATCTTTCATCACCTTTTCCATGTAGTACTCGGGATGCACCAGGAAGCTCCGCCGCAGGAAATCCCCGTCGCGCACCAGGATACCACCGGCAGAAAAGGGCATGTAGAACCACTTGTGGGGATCGACGGTGATCGAGTCGGCCAGGTCGATGCCCCTCAACATGGCACTGTACATCTCGGACAGGATGACAGCGCCGCCGTAGGCCGCGTCCACGTGGAACCAGCAGTCGTAGCGCTTCGCCAGATCCGCCAGACGATCCAGCTTGTCGATGCTGCCGGTGTTGGTCGTGCCGGCGATGCCGATGATGCAGGTGGGCTTGAACCCATCGGCAAGATCCTGCCGGATCGTTTCCTCCAGGGAAACGAGATTGATGCGGTAGATATCATCGTGGGGAATCTTGCGCAGCTGGCCCCTCCCGAGCCCCAGCAGGTCCACTGCCTTGTCGAAGCTGTAATGGGCCTGCCCGGACACGTAGAAGGTGAGCTTGGCGATTTCCGACCCGGGGCCGGCGAGGTTGTCGACCTGGGAAAGGTCGCGGCCGAGAGCACGGTTGATGGCCAGTTTGAGACCCGTGATGTTGGCCAGGGAACCCCCGTCGGTCATGGTGCCGAAGCTGCCCTCGGGCAACCCGAACATGTCGCACAACCAGCGTATCACCCTTTTTTCGATGGCCGTACCGGAAGGCGCGTGCCGCCAGGAGGCTGCGTTCTGGTTCATGGCAGAGCACAGGGCTTCACTGAACACCGCCATGGGTAGCGGAGCGGGATTCATCATCCCGAAATAGCGACGGCTTCCGATGGCCATGGTGTTGGGGAAAACCCTGGTGCGGCAATCCTGGATCAGTTCAAGGAACGGGGTCCCCTCCTCCGGAAGGTCCTCATCGAACATGTCGTCCATGCCCGCCGGGGACAAGGGCCCGTAGACCCGCCGTCCTTCCAGGCCCTTGAGGTATTCCACGACCAGATCGACCATGGCGTAGCCCATTTCGCGCATGCCCATCTCTTCGAGTCCATACTCTCCTCCGGGACGATCACGGGAATCGGCTGCCGCTTCTTCCAGGGGCGGCGGAGAGAACGGCCGGCCCGGATTCGATTTTTCCTTGTCCCATTGCGTGCTCACCGTACTCACCTTTCCTCAGGCGGAAAATCGCCCGCGGCGATCTTCTCCAGGATTTCCGCGGCTCCGCCGTCGTCAACCGGGCCGGTCACCATATCGGCGCTGGCCTTCACCTCGTCCGGACTACCTGCCATCGCCACACTGAAACCCGCGGCGGCGAACATGTCCAGATCGTTGTAATTATCACCGATGGCCACGGACCGGGCCGTGGGAATACCGCACTCGGCGGCAAGGATCTTCAGCCCCTTGCCCTTGTCGCTGTCGGCGTGAAAGGCCTCCGCCCAGTAATACTGTCCGCCGCCGAGCAGGGACCGGGTGTTGATGACCTTGACCTGGCCGTCCATCCGTTTTGCGATGGCCGCCGAAAGAGCCCGCACCTTGTCCTCGCGGTCGATGGTGCCCACTTCCAGGGCCTGCTCCCAGGCCAGGGCCGTCAGGTCGTCACAGGCAAGGATGGCCCCCACCGTCTGCCGCCGGTTGCCGATATACCGGCTCAGGATGTCGTTGAGGGGTCGGGTCTCGTGGTGCAGGACACCCCCGTCGTCATCGGTACCGTAGACCATCGGAACAGTATCGTGTTCCCGGAAAAGGCACACCAGTTCCAGGATCTGCTGCTGGACCAGGATATTGCAGGACAGCTTGCGCCGGGGCCGGCCACCCCAGACGACCGCCCCGTTCAGCAGAACCATCGGCAGGTCCTCGGGGTCCCAGCGGGATTGCTCCAGCAACCCGACAATGGAATTGAGGTTGCGCCCGGTGCACAGGGCCAGCACGTGGCCCGCCGCCCGCACTGCATTCATGGCCTCGATTTCACGGGACCCCAGAACATCCTCGAATTCGGTATTGAGCAGGGTGCCGTCCACGTCGACGGCTACCAGCAGGGATCCGTTTTGGGTTGCGCTCATGAGTCAGTTCATCCCGTTGTCAGCTTATCCGGTGATCAGGAAGGAATCGAATTTCCCGGCAGCCTCGCTCCAGGAAATGTCCTGACGATCGACCTGGCAGTGGTCCGGTCCGCGGGCGGTCCAGTCGCAAAAGGTTTCCAGGTCCATTCGAGGGCCCTCGGCCAGGATCTGGACCGACCCGTCGGGCCGGTTTTTCACCCAGCCAGTCAGTCCCAGGGACAACGCCTTTTTCTGGGTGTACCAGCGAAAGGCGACTCCCTGCACGCGGCCATGGACGGCAATTTCGATCCGGACTTCCAGGCGTTCCATGAAACGTTCCATCCCAATGACAAGGCGCGGCGCAATCAGGACGCCGCCCAGGAAAATATAGTCATTATTTGGGTCACAAAGCGAAAATTCGGTTTCAATCCTTGACCCAGGGCTCCGGCAGGTTGCCCGATTCCACGTTCAACCACCGGCGACTGGCCCGGCTGAGAGCCGCCATGGGAGGCCTGCCATGAGCCAGGACCTTGTCCCGGGAAAAGTCGAATTCCCCGAAAATATGACGCCCCTTTCGCCCCAGGGATACCCCCAGACCGACCAGTTTCCCGTCCTCGCGGCCGATGACGAAGCCCAGCGTCCAAGCGTCATCCAGGCCCGACCCCAGCAGGGCATCCAGAAAACCGTCCGCATCCAGGACGACATGGCCCTGTTCCAGGGGAAAGATCCGAACCTCCGTGAAAAGACGGGTGGTCGGCTCGTCACCATCGTTGTACCGGATTTCCAGGTCCGCCGGCCCCAGTTCGCTCAGGACAAGCACCGCGCCGATCCTGAGGCTGCCCGGATGGTAGCCGAGAATGCTGTAGGGCATGGGGCGATCCTGCTTGCCGGTCAACTCGATGGTCCAGACCGCCCGGACCGTGGTGCCTTGGTATTTTCCGGCCGCCTTCCGGTCCGGACGAGCGCGTTCGAGAGATACCACGTCCTCCACCGGAAACCGCGACTTGCGGTCACTCGCCGAGACATGGGCCCGCAATTCTTCTCCGGTCCACAGGCCCACCGAATCACTTTCGGCCATCCTGATCAGGAATTCGAAGAACGGTTCCCGGATTTCCGGGCCCGCGGTGACCTTGGTTTCCTCCTCGACGCCGAATTCCGACCAGGCGCCGGCAGGCAAGACCGCCGCCAGAAGCGACAACGCAACGAGGGCCGCCAGTGCGGCCCTCGATGGTGTGGTAGGTCGCTGTCTGGGTCCCACCGGTGCGATCCGCCTACTGCTCGATGGTGAACACCGGACTCACGCCTACACAGTATTCATCGTGGGAGTCCCAGGCCCGGATCTTGAAGTTGGTGAAGGACTGTCCCGTATGACCGAAATCGTTGACCTCCCAGTTGTAACTGAGCGTGCCGTTCACGGTGTCGAAGTTTTCAACGATCAAGCCCCCGGTCACGGGTTCGTTCCCGGAGTACAGTTTCAGATCCACAACTCCGCTCGAGTTCTCGAAGACGAAGGAAAGGGAAAGGACTTCTCCCTGCCGATAGGTTGTACCCGGGTTGATGCCCAGAACATCGATGGAGCAATTATCCTCATCGGTAATCATGAAACGGACAACGGAGGAATCACGGCAACTCGGGAAGGTGAAATCCCTGATCTTGAACCGGTAACCTTCATCGGTGCCCCGATGGAAGGAATCGACAGTCCACAGGTAGGATCCGGTGTCGTCGAGATTTTCGGCGATGGTGCCTACCAAAACGCCCCCATTAACGAGGGGTTCGTACCACAGTTCCAGATCCACGGATCCGGAAGTGTTATCGCTGGTCCACGTGATTTCGAAATCGCGCCCGGCGATGAGACCCGGAATGGTATCCCGAACCGTCCAGGGAAAACTGATGGAGCAATTGGAGACGTCCATCAATTCGAAGAGACCGGACTGGCCGGAGCAACTCGAATCATCGAGGTGGGTCACCTTGATCGAATAGTCATCACCGGTCCCTCGGCCGAAGGTCGTTGAAACGAGCCAGGGGTAAAACCCGCTGTTGGAAGTACTGGGCGTGATGGTTCCGGCCAGGTCGGCCCCCTTGAACAGCTGGACCATGACGTTGCCGCCGGTGGTCCTGTTCCAGTTGATACTGATCTGGGTGCCGGTGAACCAGGACCGCCCCGCCTGGGGCGTGGTCACGGTGATCGAACACGCCACAGGGGGCGTTACGGGATCCTCTTCATCCTTGCTGCAGCCCACCTGGGCTATCGTCAGTCCCATAATCAGCAGGAGAGCCACAATGGGTATCGTCTTGCGCATTTTCGATTCCTTTGCTGGGGGCGGCGCCCCGTCCAACATGCCCCGTACCATACATGGAGAAACAATACGGAAATCCAGAGGGTTTTGATACGCAAAACCCGAACCCGGGTTCAGATTGACCGCATCACAAAAGATCCAGAAAGGCCGGTGGACCCGCAGGTCGTCCGTCAGTTCGGGGTGAAAAGCGATGCCCAGAAGACGGCCCTGCCGGATGACCACAGGCTCGTCGCCATAGCTGGCCATCACTTCGACATCCGACCCGACGGCGGTGATCCGCGGCGCCCTGATGAACACGGCCGGGAATGGCTCCGGGGATCCATCCAGCCGATCGAGGGAAATAGGGGCCGTGAAGGAATCGATCTGACGGCCGTAACCATTGCGCATCACCGTGCAGTCCAGCAGTCCGATCGGGGCCACCCCGAAATCGGTTCGCTTTTCCCCGGTGAGCCGGGACGCCAGCATGATCAAGCCGGCGCAGGTCCCCATCACCGGGTGATGGGCGGCGAAATCCAGGAGCGGCTCCCTGAGTCCCGCCCGGTCCATGAGCCGGGTCAGGGTGGTCGACTCGCCCCCGGGAATGACCAGGCAGGACACTTCGGCCAGTTCGCCGGGACGGCGCACGTCGAAAGTTTCCCGTCCCAGGGCACCGAAGGCCTGGCGATGCTTGTCGTAGTCCCCCTGCAGGGTCAGCAGGCCGACGGGTTTTGCCATGGCCGTTACCAGCCCCGCCCTGCCATCTTCTCGTTTTCGGCCATCTCGTTCACCGCGCGGCCCTTCATGGCCTCGCCCAGCTTCATGCTGATTTCCATCAGCTTGGCGGGATCGTCGTGATAGGTCACCGCGTCGACGATGGCCTTGGCCCGGGGAGCGGGATCCTCGCTGGCGAAGATTCCGCTGCCGACAAAGACGGTCTCGGCACCCAGCTGCATCATCAGTGCGGCATCGGCCGGAGTGGCGATGCCGCCGGCTGCGAAGTTGGGAACCGGAAGCTTGCCCAGCTCGGCTGTTTCGACCAGCACGTCGTAGGGAGCGCCCAGGTTCTTGGCCTCGGCCATCAGCTCATCGGTGCGCATCATCTGCAGGCGGCGGATGCCCTCGGTGACCTGGCGCATGTGGGTCACCGCCTCGACGATGTCGCCGCTGCCGGCCTCGCCCTTGGTGCGCATCATCGCCGCACCCTCGCCGATCCGCCGCAGGGCTTCGCCCAGGTTGCGGCAACCGCAGACGAAGGGAACCTTGAAATCGTGCTTGTAGACATGGTTGGCGTTGTCGGCGGGGGTCAGGACTTCCGACTCGTCGATGAAATCGACGCCGAGGGCCTGCAGGATCTGGGCCTCGGCGAAATGGCCGATGCGGACCTTGGCCATCACCGGAATGGAGACCATGTCCTGGATCTGCCTGATCATGTCCGGCTGGGACATGCGTGCGATGCCGCCCATTTTCCGGATGTCGGAGGGGATGCGCTCCAGGGCCATGACGGCCACCGCACCCGCCTCCTCGGCGATCTTGGCCTGCTCGGCATTGGTGACGTCCATGATGACGCCGCCCTTGAGCATCTCGGCCAGACCCACCTTGTGGCGGAACAGCTCCTGAATCGCCTGATTGTCTCGGGGAGTCTTCATGACTCGTCCTCCTTAATCAATCCTGTGCGAAATGAGGCCTCTGCGGGGCAAAACCCGGCGCCTCTTGATCTTCCAATGGTCACAAGATAATAGTTCGGCCCTTCGGGCGAAAGGACCGCCCCGCCTTGCCGCCGGAGGCGACTCGAGCCTAGTTGAAGGTCACGGGGTGGGTATGGCTGTTGCCGGATGAGCTGATAGCTGTAACCTGGTTACCTGTTCCGATTTCCCCGACCTGAACCGCGGACAGGGCCACCGAATGGGTATGGCCGTTGCCCTGTGCCGAGGGTTGGGACCACGGGATCGTCGTCATCGCCACACCCGTGCAAAACCACCGACACCCCGACCCAGGCCGATGCCAGACCGGTGGGACAAGCCCAGGTCAATAGGACTGGGAGAACAGGACCCTGCCAATGGACGGTTTGCCGCAGTGAACGCACTCGCCCTTGGTTTCATCCCGATCGAAGGGAATGTTCCTGATGGTCACCTTGGTCTTGCCCTGGATGGTCTGCTCGCAATCGCCGTCGCCGCACCAGTGGCAATGGGCGAATCCGCCCTCACCCTTGAACAGCTTGGTGAACTCATCCCAGGAGTCGATGTCGAAGGTGGCTTCCTTGCGGCGCTTCAGGGCCTGGTCGTAGAGATCCTGCTGGATGCGTTCCAGTTCAACGGGCACGACGGCCGCCAGGTCGGTGAACCCGACCGGCTGTTTGTTCCTGTCGTGGCGCGAAACCAACATGACCTTTTCATCGGCCAGGTCACGCGGTCCGAGTTCCATGCGCAGCGGCACACCCTTGCGTTCCCATTCGCCGTATTTCCAGCCGGGACGCATGTTGTCGCGCTTGTCGATGTGCACCGTACCGATGATCGGCCGCAGTTCGGCGGCGATTTTCTCCGCTGCGTCGACCACCTGCGCCATCTCTTCGTCGTTTTTCCAGATGGGAACGATGACAGCCTTGATACGCGCGATGCGCGGCGGCAGGACCAAGCCGTCATCATCGCTGTGGGTCATGATCAGGGCACCCATGATGCGGGTGCTCATGCCCCAACTGGTGGCCCAGACGTGTTCCACCTTGCCTTCGGCGTCCTGGTATTTCACATCGAAGGCCTTGGCGAAATTCTGTCCCAGATCGTGACTGGTACCGGCCTGCAGTGCCTTGCGGTCCTGCATCATGGCCTCGATGGAGAAGGTCTCCACGGCGCCGGCAAACCGTTCGTTGGCTGTCTTGGCTCCCGTGATGACCGGCATGGCCAGGATGTCCTCGGCGAACCAGCGGTAGACCTCGAGCATTTGAAGGGTCTCTTCGCGGCCCTCTTCCGCGGTGGCGTGAGCGGTGTGGCCTTCCTGCCACAGGAATTCGGTGGTGCGCAGGAACATCCGCGTGCGCATTTCCCAGCGCATGACGTTGGCCCACTGGTTGATGAGGATGGGCAGGTCGCGATAGCTCTGGATCCACTTGCGGTACATGTCCCAGATCACCGTCTCGCTGGTGGGACGGATGATGTACTCCTCCTCCAGCTTGCTGTCGGGATCCGGTATGACGGTGGTCTTGCCGTTTTTGGTGACCTGCTTCAGGCGGTGATGCGTGACGATGGCGCATTCCTTGGCGAAGCCTTCGATGTGTTCGGCCTCCTTGGCCAGGAAACTCTTGGGGATCAGCAGGGGGAAGTAGGCGTTCACATGGCCCAGTTCCTTGAACTTGTCGTCCAGGGTGCGCTGGATGTTCTCCCAGATGGCGTAGCCGTTGGGGCGAATCACCATGCAGCCGCGGACCGGACTGTTCTCGGCCAGTTCGGCGGCCTGGATGACATCCAGGTACCAACGGCTGTAGTCCTCGCTTCGTTTCGTGATCTGGGCCATCGTCTTCCCTTTCCATTAATCACCAGGACGAACCTCCCCGCAGGGAAGCCTGGTCGGTATCGAAATTCCTAGTCGGGAAATAATAAACCTTCCCACCGGCGGAGGAAAGCCCGGCTGCGATCAGCCGACCGCATCATCAGGATTTGCGGACCAGCCAGTACCGCTCGAAGGGATCGATCCCGTACCGTTTCAGATCGTCCGGGGACAGATTGTGGCCGGCAACGACTTCGCGGACCGTCCAATCGGGCCGTTCGATCAGCGTGCCGAAATCGGGCGCGAACTGCCAGGCGTGGGCGTGGGCGCGGTGGGGATCGATTCCGATCCGCCGGCTGTGGGCCCGGCCCGGCTCGAAGGGAACCTGGATCCAGGCGGCGCCCCCTGGTTTGAGGACTCGCAGGATCTCGTCCACGCAGATTTCAAGTTCGGGGATATGCTCCAGCACGTGGCTGCAAAAGACCCAGTCCACGGCTCCGTCGAGCAAAGCGGCCTGACGCAGATCCATGACCAGATCGGGGGAAAACCGCCGGTCGTCGGCGTCTATATCACTGCGGAAACAGCGGGCGAGCCCCTCGTGTTCGAGCAGGAAACGCAGGGCCGTGGAAAGGGATAATCCGATCATCACGCCGGGTGTCCAGCCAGGGTTGGCGGCCAACTCCTCGCGGACGGCCAGCACCAGTTGGCGATGCCGGTCGAAGGAGCCGCAGCCCGGACAGATACAGTGGCGGATGACCTCGTCCGCGGAGAGGAAATTGCGGAACCGGTGCCCCTTCCAGCCGCAGACCGGACACTCGCGGAAGGCGCCCCTCGCGGTTTTCTCCCCCCTGGGCAGCAGGAAGTTCTCGAGGGCTCCGGCGAAGATCTTCCCCGCCATCACGGGATGTTTCCACAGACAGGCGGGCGAACGCGCGTTGAAGA
>DAOWLV010000046.1 GCA_030643455.1 Candidatus Krumholzibacteriia bacterium
GTTCCGACGTTCACCCTCCCTGGAAACCCTGGAGCGCATGAGCGTTGGCGCGGTGAAAATGGGTGTGCCCCTGCTGTTCGCCTCATTGTGTCTGGGCCATTTGTGGATGTATGACCTGGCCGACCGCGTGGACACGGAAATGGCTTCCATGCTCAACCCCTGGGACCCAAAGATCCTTATCAGCTGGGTAATTTTGCTGGGCTACTTGGCGGGCCTGATTGGATACCGCTTTTTCGGCTGGCGGGGCAAGCGCATGAATGTCATGGCCGTAGTTGCTTTCATCGCCGTGGTCGGCGCCATGGGTTTTTTCTATCACTTCTTCCCCAGCTTCCACGACTTCCGGTCCAGCCAACCCATTACCACCCTGTCGGGTTTCCCCGATTCCGCAGCGGAAATGCTGGCGCTCCACGAGGAGGCCGGTAGATGATCGATCCCACCACCCTGTATGTGTGGAGCATCAATCACAAGAATGCCCCCACCGAGGTGCGTGAAAAAGCGCATCTCGATCCGGAGCACGCCACCGCACTGATGGACGCATTGGGCGGCCACCTGGCGGACGAGAACCACGACCCGACCGCCAGCGAAACCGGCTGCATCTCGGTGATCCCCGTTTCCACCTGCAATCGGACCGAGATCTATCTCGAGGTGGTCGAAGGTACTGACGCGGATTCCCTTTTGCGGCGCGGTCTGGCCGAAGTCGGCGCCGATACGGAAATCTTCTTTTCCGAATATGCGACCGTGTTGAAAGACCTGGACGCGGCAAGGCATCTGTTCAGTGTTTCGTCCGGCCTGGAGAGCATGATGCTGGGCGAGCCCCAGATTTCCGCCCAGCTGAAGGACGCCTACCGCCTGGCCCGTGACCATCACGAACCCGGCCCGGGGTTATTGCGCGCCTTCCAGGGCGCCTTCCGCACCGGCAAACGCGTGCGCACCGAAACCCGGATTTCCATCGGCGCGGTCAGCGTCGCCTTCGCCGCGGTGGAACTGGCCCGGAAGTTCTTCGACCACCTTTGTGACCACCGGGCCGTCCTGGTCGGCGCCGGCGAGACCGGCGGCCTGGCCGCCCGGCACTTCCTGCAGCACAACATCGGACATCTGGTCGTGGTCAACCGCAGCCTGGAAAACGCCGAATTTCTGGCCGACACCCTGCGGGCCGAAAGGAAGGCCGGCCTCGACAGGAAGGCCGGGAAAAAC
Organism: Candidatus Krumholzibacteriia bacterium; assembly: GCA_030643455.1. Classification (GTDB taxonomy): domain Bacteria; phylum Krumholzibacteriota; class Krumholzibacteriia; order LZORAL124-64-63; family LZORAL124-64-63; genus JAGLCY01. The sequence goes on from DAOWLV010000046.1 coordinate 1,195, forward strand.
AGCGGAGGTCTGCTGGCCCCTGCACCCGATCCCGCGGGGAAATGCGGCAAGATTTCCGTCCGCCCCTGGGATCAACTGACCGACGCGCTGGCCGAAGCCGACGTCATCCTTTCCACCACCGGCTCCACGGAACCCGTGATCCTGCCGGAAATGGTCGAGGCCGCCGTTCCGCGCCGCAAGGGGAAGCCCCTTTTCCTGCTGGATATCGCCGTACCGCGCGACATCCATCCAGACGTGAGTAAGATCAGCAACGTGTTCCTGTTCGGGATGGACGATCTGGACGGCATCATCCAGGGCAACCTCGCCGCCCGTGCGGGTCAGGTACCCCACGCCGAGGGAATCATCCAGGAAGAGCTGGAAGAATTTCAGACCTGGCTCGAAGACATCGACCTGCGGCCGACCGTGGCCGAGTTCAAGGCCTATCTCGAGGGGTTGAAGGACAAGCAGGTGGGCTTCGTACGCAAGAAGCAGTCGGAAGAGGTGGCTGCCGCCGTGGACCGCAGCCTGCAGCAGTTCATCAAGAAGGTGCTCGGAAGGTCCGTTTCCACCTTGAAGAGTGCCCAAGACCGCACCGAGCGGGAGCGGGATCTGGAGACGCTCAAGAGGATCTTCTCATCCGACGAACGGGACTGAAGCCGGACTGCCATCGGTTCGAAGTATTACACCCATTGCACGCAAAATCACTTGGCAAGGACCAGCTTTCGCGCTTGAGTCCCGTCATTGGTCGTCAACCGAGCCAGATAGATACCCGAGGCCAGGTCGTGGCCGTGTTCATCGCGGCCGTTCCAGGCAAACCGATGGTCGCCGCTGGTCCGGAAACCATCCCAGAGTGCGCGCACCAGCCGACCGCGCAGATCGTAGATCTCCAGCCGGCATGAACCGGCCGACGCCAGGCTGAACCGGAGTGTCGTGTGCGGATTGAACGGGTTGGGCACCGGTGCATACAGCACGGTCGTCGAGGGGAAAACGCCAACCGGAGACAAGTCAAACGGCTGGCCAATGAGGCATCCCAGGGTGTGGTCGATGCCGTCCCCTTCGTTGAAGTCACCACCGATGATCACATCCCCAAGGGCATACCCCAAGGCGTAAACCATCGGCCACATCACACCACCAGACCAACGATTCCCCAGATTCCCACCCAGTGGTTCGATGATGCCAGTCCGCGTGATGCTCATCTTGCTGCATAGGCTTTCTACGGTCGAGCTGTGAACCAATAGCCCACCGGCAATGAGCCGATCACCTACGCTGAGGAGTTTGTAAACACCACACTGGACCCAGGTGGGCTCGGGTCCGTTGAAGAACCAGAATCCATCGGCAAGGGAGCCGCTGTATCCGGGCTCCCAGACACTGCCGGTCCAGCGGGCCAACAAATCGATGGGGATACCGTCCAGGGCCGTGAAAGTGCCTCCGATGTAGATGCTGCCACGATGGGCACACACCGACCGGAGTTGCCCCGACTCATTGCTTTCATCATCCAGAACGGTGGTCCAGCTCTCGCCATCCCAATTAGCAACGATCTGGTGCCCCCAGTATGTCCTTCCGACAACCCAGAGCCGGTCGTGAAGCACCGCCATGCTGCAAATGTAACCATCATTTCCGAAAACCGGGGACGGAATAAAATCCCAGCCGTCACCAGCCCAACGTGCGAGCTCAAAGTACTCGCCCTCATTGTCCATGCCACCGCCGATATAGAGATGGCCCTTGAAGGTGATCAGGCAAGCCACTCTATCCAAACTGTCCAGATCGGGAGCAATTGTATCGGCCAGCGGTTCCCATTCAGCTCCATTCCAGCGAGCCACGTGATTGGCCGAGGCTCCGAAACTCGAGTAGAAAGGCCCGACAGCGTGCAAAACACCGTCGATGGTGGCCAGCCCACTGACCGGAGTGCTGTACATGGTTTGCCCGACCAGGCCGGAACCGAGCCCCGACCAGGTGGTTCCGTTCCAGCGTGCCACGTTGGTCACCGCGACATCGCCGGCCTGGTCGAAACGCCCTCCCACCACCAGGTCACCTTCGAATTCCGTAGCGCAAGTTACGACGGGCGCATAGCTGGGCAGAGCAACGCCCCCACCAAGGTCGACACCCCATTCAGCAAGGGCAGGATGAGCCAGAAGCGCCAGGCCAGCAGCAATCAGGATAAGGACAGGGTGAACGCGCGACATGAGATACCTCCGGGCTACTTGGTGTGAGCCGTTGGTCATGGGTGATCATACCATGATTCCATCGGAGGTTTGGTTGTTTTTTCCAGGCCTGGCCGTGAAGAAGGGCATGGAATCCGTGTTTGATCCGGGTGGAGGAGGGTTTTGAGGAAAGTCTCCCGACCATGCTCCTTGCATATGAATCCCATCTGCAGTTAAGGTATCTATCGGAATTAATCCTGATCCATGAATGATCCCCAGGAGCTGTTTTGAAAAAATTCACCATCGAAGAAATCAGCCAGGAAGTCGGCGGTGTACTCGTCGGCAGCCCGACAATCCAGATTACGGGATTGGATGAAATCACAGCGGCCCAAGCGGACCAGCTGACGTTCGTGGGGGACAAGAAATTCATTTCCGCATGGGACCAATCGAGCGCATCCGCCGCCATCGTCAATGACAACCTGGATATCGAACCGGGGCCGGGCCGGGCCCTGATACGTGTGGCCGATGCCGATCTTGCCATGGCCCAGGTCCTTCATCTTTTCGAGCCGGATCCTCCCAGATGCGAGCCCGGCATTCATTCATCCGCGGTGGTCGATGCGACCGCTGAAATCGGCGAAGGCGTGTCCATCGGAGCCGGCTGTTATATCGGGCCCGGTGTGATTATCGGGCCAAACACCAAACTCTACCCCAACGTCACGATCCTGGATGACTCCAGCATCGGCAGTGGAACCGTTATCTGGTCGGGGACCGTTGTTCGTGAACGGTGCCGGATTGGTCACGACTGCATCCTCCATCTCAATGTGTCGATCGGCGCGGATGGCTTCGGTTACCGGCCCTCAGCCGATGGCCAGGGTCTGGTCAAGGTTCCCCAGATCGGTACCGTCACGCTTGGAGACCGGGTTGAGATGGGCGCGGGCAGTTGTGTCGACCGGGGAAAATTCAGCACCACGTACATCGGGGACGGCACAAAAATCGACAACCTGGTTCAGATCGCCCATAACTGCAGACTCGGCCGCTCCTGCGTGATGGCCGGCCAATCGGGACTGGCGGGATCCATCACCCTGGGTGACGGCGTCATCATGGGAGGAGGCTCGCGAGTCAAGGACCACTGCACCGTGGGCAGCGGGGCAAAACTTGGCGGAAACGCCACGGCCCTGGCCGATGTGGAGCCGGGAAAAACAATTCTCGGAACTCCTGCGCAGGACTACAGGCAGACGATCAGGCAATGGGCCGCCTTGAAACAGCTTCCTGATCTTCTGAAACGCATTAAGAAATTGCCGGAATAGGCATGGGCCAAAGTCCCCGATGACGATCGGGATCACGGAGGTTTATCATGAAAAAGTATTCAATTATCCCCCTTTTCCTGTTCGGATTCCTCCTGATGCCCCTGGTCTCGGTGGCCAAGCCCGGTTCAGGCGCCATCAACCTGAATTACAACACCTCGGTTCGCGCCGAGGGCATGGGAGGCGCGGGCGTGGGCATGGCCTGGGGCGCCGACACCAACAACTGGGCCAATCCCGCACTCCTATCTTTCCGGCCGGGAGTTCATTACACCAGTTTTGAAACCCAGCTGGCCAAGGGTCTGGTGGACGACATACACCTCACCAACAAGGAAATGACCCTGGGATATTTCGGGGTGACATTCCTTTTCGCCAAGGTTTTCATTCCCGGGAACAAGCTGGACCTGGGCGAACAACAGGCCACCGATGAAAACGGTGAGCCTATCGGGACATTCAACAGCTGGATGGAATCCAAATATTACGGTTTGGGCCTGGATGCCGTACAGTTCCTGGATAAAATCCTGGGCCATGACGATGGCTGGCTGTCCCCCTACTTCTCCGTGGCCGGTGGATTCGTGAACAAGGAATTCACCGATAATCTGGCGCCTGACTGGGTGATCCAGGATCCCCAGGGAGGTGGACAAGGCCACGGAAGCGCCAGCGATTACGGCTACCTTCTGCGGGCCACTCCGATCAACATGACAAAGGAAGACGGTTTTCTCGGTAACGGGATTATCGGGCTGCGGCTGGGCGGAGCCTATGGAAGTTCCGTTCTGAACGAAACCGATGAATTCATCGAACATCCTGATGCGGATGGTGGTGATTCTTTTCCCCGGATGTTCGTCGAAGGCTGGTCCCTGTATGGGGAAGTCACCCTGGCCGGCGATTTGAAAAATGACCTGAATGACTCCTTCCTGGGAATCCTGGGCGACATGATCAATCCACTGGTCTCACTGGGCAAGTCCGAGCAGTGGATCGAGCCGGGGTTCGTTTGGGACATTCATGAAGAGAAATATGTTTATGAACGTGACACCTCCGGACGATTCGATGAGAAAAACGAGGGGTGGGAACTGGGAATCGGAAACGTCTATTACATCCGGCGGGGACACCGCACCGAGAATTTTTACGGAAATCCGGAAATTGATGGGGACACCGAAGGTTGGGGGCTCAACCTTCAGGCTGGCCGTTATGGCGGTTTCCGCTTTGACCAGGCCACGGTGCCGCGGGGATTCGGACTACCTGATGACGAACGGAAAAGCTGGTCTGTGTGGGTGGACCCCCTGGCCATTTTTTCACCGGATTATTGAGGCGTTCATAATTGTGAAATCATCGTGCGCGGCCCTGCCCAGCAGGGCTGGCGGGTATGATCCATCAAAAGGTTTTCTCATGGATTTGGGCCCATGTCCAATTCCAGAACCTCGATTGAAATCCCGGAAACCCGTGGGTGGATTGTCGGTCCCGCCTCACCTGCCGGCAGTATGTAAATGGCGAAAGGACCGTTCGTTATTCCATACACTTTTCCCTCGAGCCTTTAGAGCCCCTCAAGTCCACCTTTCTGATAATACGTTAAAATTCAATTACTTAAAAGATTTTGTGCCCTCTCTGGTAATTGGCCGACTCCTTGCGGTTTATAGGGTGTATCCAAACCCGGAGGAGGCCCGAAATGTCAAACCTGATGCGAATTTTCTGGCTGATCGCGCTGTTGTTCTTCACGACCGGTTGCAGCGGCTACCAGGTTGCCTGTTACACCAGAACCGAGGGATCACTCGAGCCCGGTCAGGGTGTCGGGGAAACCTGTGATCTCAAACCCGGTGACCAGGTCAAGGTCACTCTGGTGGACGGAAATCAAGCTGAAGGAGTCGTTCAAATTATTTCTTCAAGTGAGATCGTTCTTGATGCCCAAGGTAATAATCCCCAACCCCGGGGCTATTCCATCGCTCAGGTCCAATCGATCATGAAAAAACCCTCAAAGTCCAAATCGAACACATTGAAATCCATGAGGTATATGATCAACCCCGGGGACAATGTCAGACTGGTCCTGGTGGATGGGACACAGGTCCGAGGTACGGTTTGGTCGATTTCCTCCAGGAGAATCCTCATTGAGCACGAAGACCAATCCAATCAACCAACTGAATATTCATCCGACCGGATTTATTACATCGAGACTGAGTCAACAGGCGGGTCTTCTTCCACCACCACGACGTTGCTGGTAGTGGGAGGAATAGTTCTTATTGTCGGAGCGGTTATCCTCGCCAATGCGATGTCCGAACTAAATAATATGAATATGTTTGGACAATAAAATTGTGATGAGTGGATGGCCCCGAAAATTTTTCAAATCATCATCCCCTGCCCTGCCAGCAGGTCTGTGCGGGATGATTATTCAAAAACGCCCTTCTAATTTTTCCTTTCCAATAAACTGGCACCAAGCACACCAACCGAAACCGCCAACCCCGGGAAAATCGCCTCCACCCCCAGCCAAGGTCCCCCCTGGCCAAGCACCAGCCAGGCTACGGCAACCCCTCCCGAAAGAAGCATCGACACAAACACCCACCGCCCCGAAACCCGCCGACGTGTATGCGCCAAAACCAGGGGCAACAGCAGCATGGGCGTACCGATCGATCCCAGCGTCTTCCACAACGCGATCACTGAACCAGCCCACAGGGCCAGCACCACGGCCACCACCGCGGTGGCCACCAGACTCCAGCGAATCACCGGCAGGGATTCTTCCTCGCTGACACCCCGCCAGCGCCCGATCAGGTCGCGGCCGAGAGTGATCGAGCCGATGAAGGAGTAACTGTCCACCGTCGACATGATCGTGGCCAAAAGTCCCACCGTGAACACTCCTTGCCAGAAGCTCGGCAACACCAGGCCGGCCAGGGCGGGGAAGGCCTGCACCGGGTCGGTCAGGTTCGGCAGCAGCACCCTCGCGTAAAGACCCGCGGTCGTGGTCAAAAGATCGAAGACGATCCAGAAACCGATGGCCGCGACGATCCCCCACTTGGCGGTCTTCTCGGTGCGCGCGGCATAACAGCGCTGGTAAAAGGCCGGCTCGACCAGGGTGGACAGGGCGATGAAATACCACACCGCGATCGCCTGGAACCCAAGGCCTCCATCCCACTTCAGGTGATCCGCCGGTAAACCATCCTGCAGAAACGACCAGCCACCGAAACGCGAAACGCACACCGGCACCAGGACCAGAAACGCGAGGAACATCAGGAAAAACTGCACCATGTCCGTGGCCACGACCGCGCGCAGCCCGCCGCGGAACACATAGCTGATCGAGAGCAGGGTACCGAGCACGACGCCCACCCACAGCGGCCAGCCCGTGGCGAAATTCACCAGCACGCCCAGCATCAGCACGTAGGCCGCCGGGGCGGTCATCACGAACAGGATCCCGGCTCCGGCCAGGGCGGCGGGGCGGCCGTAGCGATCTTCCAGAAGATCGGGCAGGGTCAGGACACGGGAACGGCGGGCACGGGCGGCCAGGAAAAATGCGAAAATTCCCGCGTACAGGTAGTAGGGCACCCCGAACACGAGCCAGTTGCTGATGCCGTAGGTCCAGGTGTATTCACCCACCCCGAGGATGCCGCCGTACCAGGTCGTCACCAGGGAAGCCGTGAACGCGGGCAGGGTCAGGCGACGGCCGGCGACGATGTAGTCCACCGCACCGGTCGTCGGTTTGCGGAACAGGCGCAGCACGACAAACAGGAGAAACGCCGCGTAGACGACTCCGGCCAGGGAGCTCAAATCACTCGCCCTCGAACATGTCTTCGATGTAGTCGGGACCGAGTTCCCGGTCGACGGCCACCAGCAGGGAACCGGTGCCCACGGAAATAAGCAGCGGGGACATGGTCACCCGGTTGCTGATCGTCGCGGGGCCACCGGGCTCGAGGGACTCGCCGAGCAGGGGATACATGGCGCCTTCGAAGGTCACACCGGTGACCTGGCCGCACATGGGGATCACGGAGAACAGGACGCCCGGAGAAATATCCCAGGATACCTCGGTCTCCGGGCCCAGCCGGACAGTATCGGCATGATGGCCCGCGAGCAGGATGCGCATCCGGTCGGCGAAACGTTCCAGGAGGTGCACGTTGTACAGGGTGTGGTCCAGGCGCCAACCCGTCGCGCCCATGAGGATTACTTCCTCGAACCCCTCCCCTTCCAGATAGAGCAGGGCCTTTTCGCTGTCGGTGGTGTACTGGTCGGCGACCTGCAGGAACTTGGGTCCGTCACGCCCGGACAGGATGCGCCCGGCCAGGGAATCGAAATCCCCGATCACCACCTCAGGTTCTCTTGGAAGGTGATCATAGGGATGGCCTGCGGCGTCGGCGCAGACGAACAGATCGGCGCCGCTCAACCAGTAGTCAAGCAGGGGTACCGGCGGCTGTGGCCCGTTGCACAGGACGACGGCACGCTTTCCCTTCTTGCGGAAGATGGGACACGAGGCCCCTCCGGTTTCCGGATCGTAGTGACTCATCAGAAGTTGTAATCCAATCCGACGGCGAAATTCCGCCCCGCGGCGGGTGTGTAGTAGTTCTCTGTGGCCCAGTATCCCCATGTTTCGTATTCCGTGTCACCAAGATTTCTCAGATGGACAAAGACCCGCGCCCCCTCCAACGCCCGTGCCCCCAGGCCGCCCAGGTCGAACCACAGCGAAAGATCGACCGTGGTCCAGGGATCGATGGTGCGGTCCTTGTTCCCGGTGTTGTCCAGATGCTGCCGTCCGGTGTCGCGCAGACGGAGACGGGTCTGCACGCCCGGGGTCCATCGGGCATCCCAGGAAACCATCAACAGGTGGCTCGGAAACAGGGAGATGGGGTTGCCCGAATAGTCGTGAACCGATCCATCGTAGTCGTGGAAAAAATATTCCTCGAACTCGTCCCAGCTTCGCGAAGCGGCCAGGGAAAGTTCATGTGCGTGAGCGACCCTGGCGCGCAGGCCCAGTTCCAGTCCCTTGTGTAAGGTCCGGCCGGCGTTGCCGCGAATGGAGCTGCCGTCGTCGCTGACCCCGCCGAGGGCCACGATCTCGTTCTGGAAGTCCATCCAGTAACCACCCAGGGTGAAACTCACGTGTGGGTTCTGCCAGGAGAGACCGACCTCGTAGTCGTCCACCCTCTCTTCCTGAACGTAGGGGTCGAACCACTCGACGTAGTCCACGGATCCGTCGGCCTTGAGCACTTCCCGGCTACGCTTGAACAAGGGTTGCACGCCAAGGTCGCTGCCGCTCTGCCAGGTGTCGAAGAGTTCCCCGTCGGTGGGCTCACGATGGTTGCGGCCCACCGAACCATAAACCGCCATCTCCCCTCCCACCACTCGGCCTGGAGCCTGCCAGTGAAGCGCGCCCTTGGGGTTGAAGAAATCATAGTCTACCGTGTAGGCATTGCGCAGGTCGCCGGTGAAGTTGCCGGCCTCGTTCTGCATGAAGCTGTATTCCTTGTGCTGGAAATGCAGGTCCAATGTAGCAGTCAAGCCGCCCACGATCCTGTAGCGCTGGTTGGCGTACAGGGAAAAGGCGTCCTTGTCGCCGGTGTATTCATGGTACTTGAACTGCTCGGTGAAATCCCCGGGCGTGAAGCCTTCGGCCCACATCACATCGCCCCAGTGGTCGGAGTGGAAGGTGTACCAGTCGCCCCCGACCAGCAGCCGCCCGCGATCCTGATTCCACTCCAGACCGGGTACCCAGCCGGCGTGGTCCTTGCGTACCCATTTCTGGCGGATCAGATCGATGTCATCGTCCGGGGCCACCCCCGGAAGAATGTCCAGGGCATAATCCCCGGCCCGCTGGTCTTCCTTGTAGTTCTCGTAGAACCCCTCGCCATTTATGTAGTAGAGCCTATTGGTCAGGGAAAGATTGTCACTGAAGAAAACCGTGTTGTGCAGTTCGTAGTGGGGCTGGCGGAAGTCGTCCACGGCATTGTGGTACGTTTCCATGTTCGCGGTGCGATTTGTGGCGAGAATCGAGGCGGGCACCGCGTCCCAGGCATGGTGGGTCAACTCCTTGCCCGTGTAGATGTTGATGCGCGTCGAGGTGTTGGTCGTCTCGTATTGACCGCTCCAGAACACACCCCAGCCTTCGTAGCCCGAACGGTCGCGGTAACCGTCGCTCTCCTGGCGCGACAGCCGGATCATCGACTTGAATCCCTTGCCCAGCTTGCCGGTCTGGTAGCTGATCATCTGCCGTGAAAATCCGTAGCTGCCCGCGTTCAGGGAGAACATCCCGCCCGGCGCCTGCGACAGATTTGCCGAAACGATGTTCACCGTGCCCCCGATGGCCGTCATGCCGCCGATGGAATTGGTGACGCCACGCTGTACCTGGATGTCCTGCACGCTGGACGCCAGATCGGGCATGTCCACCCACCAGACCTGATGGTCTTCCGGGTCATTCAAGGGGATCCCGTTGAACAGCACGCCTACGCGTCGCTGGTCGAAACCCCGGATCTTCAGGTAGGTGTACCCCAGGCCGCTGCCCGCATCACTGTAGGAGAACACCCCGGGGATTCCCTGCAGAAGCATCGGCAGCTCGAGATCCGGCTCGCGCAACTGCAATTCTTCCTGGGTGATGTTGGTGACGTTCATGCTTGTGTCGTCGTCGTAGCGGCTGGCCGTGACCACGACTTCGCCACCTTCGTAGGTCCGGTCGGGATTGGCCTCGATTTCGGCGAACGCAGTCGCAGTCAAAAGAAGGAACAGGAGGGCGAAATGGACGCGTTTCATTGCTGGCACCTCGAAAGGTTGGCCAGGCGGAGAAAGTGAAAGCCACAAAAAACGGCGCCTCCGTTGTTCTGGAAGGCGCCTCGTGCGGCCCGTTTCCCTACGCCGGCATGATCCGGTTCAGGTTCCAAGGGTTTTTCTCAGGCTGCATCCCATTTTTTGGCGGGACAGCCACCCCCAACGGTCACCAGCAGGATAGTCGTCTCCATGGGAAGTGTCAACAGGTGCGCCGGCTGGAGAACTCCCCCCGGGGGGTCCCTACTGCGCCGCCTCAACCCCCGGATAAGTCGTCATCGAATAGGGAATGTGCCCGCTGTCGGCAAACGCGATCAGCTTCTTTGATCCATCCGCACGCACCTGCACCACGGTGAGGCTGCAGTTGGCAACGCTCATCCCCAGCCAGGCCAAAGGATCGACTTCAAGCACCCGCGTGGCGAACCAGCGGATCA
>DAOWLV010000277.1 GCA_030643455.1 Candidatus Krumholzibacteriia bacterium
GAACACCTGCAGCGTGCGGGACCTCGCCGAGCACAAGGTGATCAGCCGCGTGGGTGATCTGCGGCACCGGCGGCTGAAAGCCGACCTGCCCCAGCCGGTGATCGGAATCTGCGGTTGCATGGCCGAACGGTTGGGCAAGAAGCTGAGGAAAGGACCCCGCCGGGTGGACCTCGTGGTCGGCGTGGACAGTTATGATACCTTGCCCGACATCCTGCGCGAATTGACCGTCGACCGGGGAGGGATCATCCCGGAAGCCCATCGTACACGGACCGGCTTCAGCAGCGATGCCCACTACGTGGCGCCGCCGGCCCTCTATCCGACCAACAACAGCCACCTGGTGACGATCCACAAGGGCTGCGACTACAAGTGCACCTATTGCATCGTTCCCTTCACGCGTGGCCCGCAGAGCGAAAAGGATCCCGACACCATCCTGGCCGAGATCCGGGGCATCGTCGCGGGCGGCGGCCGGGAGATCACCCTCCTAGGTCAAAATGTCACCGCATACCGGTGGAGTGATGGCCGGGATTTCGCAGGCCTGCTGGAACGGGTCGCCGAGGTGGACGGATTGGAGCGCATCCGCTTCCTGACCGGCCACCCCAGGGACATGCATCCCCATCTGATGGACACCATCGGCCGCCTCGAAAAAATCTGCCCCTGGCTCCACTTGCCCGTCCAGAGCGGGAGCAACCGCATCCTGCGGCGCATGAAACGCCTCTACACCAGCGAGGAATACCTCGATATGGTGGATTACGCGCGCAAGGTCATTCCGGACGTCACCTTTTCCGCCGACGTCATCGTGGGTTTTCCGGGCGAAACGGAATCCGATTTCCAGGATACCCTTGAGGTCGTCCGCCGGGTGAAGTACGATCAGCTTTTCTCCTTCAAATATTCCGAGCGACCCGGCGTTCCGGCTGCCAGGTTGGCAGATGACATTCCGGTGGAGGAGAAAAAAAGGCGTCTTGCCGAACTCATGAAAGTGCAGGAAGATACCTGGGCACAGGAAGCGGCCGGACAGGTCGGCGAGATCTGGACGGTCGTCGCCGAGGGTGAGGCGCGCCGTCCGGCAGGCAGCTGGCGGTTGCGCACGCCCAACAACCGCAAGGTCGTGCTGCATGACGCATCGCTCGAGATCGGTCAGCAGGTAAAGGTGCGGATCACCGGCTGCGCAAACACCACCTTCGTGGGCGAGCTTTTGGCCTGATTCCTTTCCGACCAGGCCGGGAAGAAAGAGGTAATACCGTGTGGGTCTTCAAGGGAATTTTCTTTCTGCTTCTGCTGTTCGCGCTGGTCTATTTCTTTGTCACCAACAGCGGCCAGAGCGTCGACATCAACTTCTTCGGCAAAGCCTATCTGGGTATTTCCATCTACTGGGTCGTTGTCATCAGCTTCCTGCTGGGCTTCGCCACCAGTTTTGTCCTGGCGGCGTTTCGGGAATTCAAGTTCCACCGGGAGATCGGAAAGCTCAAACGCTTTGGTGTTGCCAAGGACAGGGAGATAGCCGATCTGAGAACCCTGCCCTTGAAACAGATGGCATCGGGGGATCCGGATTCCGTCCAGTCGGGAGAGGGCCGCAGTGACTAGCGTTCTTGCGGTGAACAACTTCATTCCTGTCGTCGTCGGGGCCCTTGTGGTGGCCGTGGCCGGAATCGCGGTGTACCTCACCTTCCGGGAGACGAAACAGGCCCCCGTGGGCGATGATTATCTGCACGCGCTCGAGCACTGGATCGAGGGAAACCTCAACGAGGCCGCAACGCTCCTGCACCGCGTTGTCCATGACGACCCCGATTCGGTGGAGCCTTTTATTCAGCTGGGTAATCTCCTGCGTCTCCAGGGCGATGCCGAGCGGGCTGCGGTTCTTCACCGGGGCCTGACAGTCCGCTCCAACCTGACTGCGGCCCAGCAATTGTCCGTCGGCCTGTCCCTGGCCGAAGACCTCAACGCGCTATCCCAGTGGGAGGGCGCTCGCGACGTCCTTGATTCCCTGCCCCGTGGCGCGATGTCCAGGACCCGTTACTGGAAGACCCGCTTCACCCAGTGGCACGGCCTGGGCGATCCGGCAGAAGCCGCCCGCACCCTGAAAAATGCTCCCCGGCAGTGCCCTGAAAAGGACCGTCCCTGGTTCCTGGCGGCCTTCGCCAGCTATCAACTCGACAGGGCCCTTGCCCATGCCCTCGAGGGTCAATCCGGTGAAGCCAAGGCCCGGCTCAAGGACGTCAAGAACATCGCCGGCACCCAATCCCGCATCGCCCTGGTCAGGGCCATCATGGCCGCGGTCGAAAACGATGCCGCCGGGGCGGTATCCATCGCCAGCGACAGTCTTCTGGACAGTCCCGAGGAGTTGGACGTCTTCCTGCCCCTGTTGCAAGAGGTGCTGTTGCAGTCCGGACATTTCGAGCGTAGCCTGCCCATTCTGGAACGTGCCTGCCAGGCGGAAAACGCCCCACCCTCCCTGTGGATCGATCTGGCCATGCTTTACGAGAAGCTGGGGTATCGGGAAAAAGCCCTGCGTCTTCTCGAAAGCAAGTCCGGCCGGGCCCCGTTCACCCCTGATGCCGCCGCGCCATATCTGAAGATGCTCGTTGACGACGCGCCCGGCAGCGACTTCGGCAAGGTGTGGAACATGTTGAGCATGCCCGGCGGGCCGGAAGGCTGGACCTGTCGCCAGTGTGGCCATCACGATGAGCGGATCCGCTGGTTCTGCCCGAGCTGTCAGGGCTTCCACACCTTCACGCCGGGTTCCTGCTCCCTGGAGGTCAGCTGAATTGTCTTTCGGGTCCAGCCATATCAATCCCCCCATCTGGCCGGCGAGGATCGCCGTCCTGGCCCTGTTTCTCAGCCTGCCCGCCATGGCCGCACTGGATACGATGACAGACCATTTCCAGGGAGCTCGATATGGAGAAGCCCGTCAGGCGCTGGATCAGGCTGCGGAGGGTTTCCGTGCCGGAGAAGAGACCCTGTGGCGAGTCCGCCTGACCACCGAACCGGCTGAGGCCCTGGTCATGTTGCGGGAAGGGCTTGCTGACAAGCGCCTACCCACGCCGGTTCGCATCCGGATGACCCTGGAAAGTGCCAATATCGAATTTGGCCGGGGCAACTACCAATCCAGCTTGAAAATTCTCACACCACTGCTGAATGAAGCCGAGGGCAGCCTGCCGGGAGATATCTACCTGAGAGCCGGTCTGGCACTCAGAGCCCTGGGACAGCTGCAAAGGGCCAGGGAAATGCTTGCCTCGGTCAAACCCCAGGATCAGGCCTTCCTGCTGGCCAGATACTATCTGGGAGATATTGCCCTGGAACAGAAAGATTCCGGCCTGGCCCTGCGGTATTTCGAATCTGCCGTGGGGGACCATGGATCTGGTCCTCATCCCCGGGTCGCAGGGGGGCAGTGGCGCGCTTTTCTCGCCGAGGACCGCCAGCAGGAGGCCGCCGATCTGGAGCAGGCCCTTGGCCGGAACGACCCGGGCTGCCTGGCCATGCTGGAAATCCAGCGCCTGCGCCGGGAACAACAGGAAGAACTCGCGGCCATGGCCCAGCCCGATTCTTTCAGCCTGAATCCCGATGATGATGATCCATCCCGCGGCCGCTACGCACTTCAACTGGGGGCCTTCAGCGACCGGAGCCTGGCTCTTGAATTCCTCCGTCGCTACCGAAAGCAGTTGCCCGATCTGCGCATCGATGAAGTCCGGGATGAACGGGGGCAATTCCTTTACAAGCTACGCTCCGGCTCTTTCGTCAACCCGGCCCTGGCCCGGACCGAAGCCAAGCGCCTGGCCAAGCAACTCGACATGGATGTCATCGTCGCCGATCTGTCCGACGCCACCGACCGAACCGAATGAGCCCACGTCATGGCAAAATCACCCAAGATGACGCCCATGCTCACCCAGTATCTGGAGATCAAGGCCCAACATCCAGGTTCCCTGCTCCTGTTCCGCATGGGAGATTTTTACGAAACTTTCTTCGAGGACGCCCAGACCCTGGCCACCGTCGCCGGGGTGACCCTGACCAGCCGGGACGCCAAGAGTGATCATCCGGTACCCCTGGCCGGAGTTCCCTACCATGCCATCGACACCTATCTGAACCGGCTGCTGAGCCACGGCCTGACGGTCGCCATCTGCGAACAGGTGGAAGATCCGGCCCAGGCCAAGGGGCTGGTCAAGAGGGCGGTGGTGGAGGTCATCAGTCCGGGGACGGCCACCAGTCCCGAACTGGTGGACACTCCTTCGGGCAGATACTGTCTGGCCTGGCTCCCCCGTCAGGACGGTTTGGATGGATGGGCCCTTCTCGATGCGTCGACGGGCGATTTTCGCTGTGGGCAGGAAATGGGCACCCTCGAGAGTCTCTGCCAGCGACATCCGGTCAAGGAAGTCATCGTCAGCGAAGACACCGATCCCGGTCTCCTTTCAAGGTGGCGTGTTTCACTGGGCAGCATCGTGGTCAATCCGGTCAACACCGCCTGGTTTCATCACGCATTCGCCCGCCAGACCCTTCTGGATCATTTCCAGGTGGCAAACCTGACGGTTTTCGGACTGGAGGAGGTGGGCACAGAACCTGCCGGCACGGCCGCTGGGGCGGTCCTGCGATACCTCGGTGCTCTCAGCCTCCGCCGACCGGACCAGGTGACGGGGTTGCGTTTCAACGCCCGCGCCGACCGTCTGGTGCTGGACGAGGAGACCCTCCGCAATCTGGAAATCTTCAGGACCTTTCGTGGAGATCAGGGCGAAGGATCCCTGGTCCACCATATCGACCGAACCTTGACCCCCATGGGCCGCCGCCTGCTGGAAATGCGCCTGGCCGAGGCCCTGACCGACCTGGATGAATTGAGAAACTGGCATGCGGGCGTGGCCTCGGCCCTGGACGATCGTCCCTGGAGGGAAGGCCTGAGATCAACTCTGACCAGGATCGGCGACCTGGAACGGTTGTCCGCCCGTGCGGCCGCCGGTCGGATCGGCCCCTCAGGTCTTCGGCA
>DAOWLV010000294.1 GCA_030643455.1 Candidatus Krumholzibacteriia bacterium
GCTTTCGCGCCGGATGACCTCGGCCACCTTCTCGTCCGGGTCCTTGAGCAGGACCGTTATTTCCGCGTCGATCCTGATTTCCGCGACCAGTTCCTTCAGGAACTTCTCGTTCTTCTGCTGGACGAGCGGCGTGGTGGCCAGGCTCATGATGTTGACCTTGGCTGCGCGCCAGGAGGAGTTGCGGGTCAGCAGGAAGGTCAACAGCAGCATCAGGTCGCCGTTGCGCTGCAGCCCGCCCCACCAGACGAGGATGCGCCGCTCGTCGTTGGCTCGAGGATAGAGAAACCGGGGGCGGATGCGCGCGAATATCAGGGATTTCTTGAGGGCTTCCAGCCGCCGCATGGCCCGCAGGAAATCGACCTGGAGTTCGGGGTTCGAGGGCCAGCCCAGCAACACGGTATTGCTTGAGATGCCGGCGATGCCGTTGGCCTGGGTCACCTCCACGATGCCCTCGACCAGGTCCGTGACGATGTCCACTTCAGGAAAGGCGACCACCCCTTCGGCCGCCAGCAGCTCGCGCATCTCTTCGCGCTGGCCGCCGATTTCCGGCGGATCACACAGGAGATCTCCCACCAGCAGCTTGCAGACCGTGACCACGCCCCGACCCTGGCTGAACCAGTCGCCGTAACGGACCAGATCAAGCTCGGTCTGGATGTCGTCCACGAACACCAGTACGTGCGGCCGCCAGTTGCGCGGGGTCATGGGATGCCGGGCCAAACGGACCAGGGCCCAGCGGATCAGGGTTTCGTAGAGGCCGCGGCGGGCGTCGCCCCAGCCGGATTTTCGTTCTCTCCGGGATAGAGCCAGCCACAGCACCAGTTCCGCCACGATGGCCACGATGCCGACGGCCGGGTTGATCAGCAACATGACCGCCAGGCAGGCCACGCCCCCCAGGAAGTTGATCATCCAGGGTGAAGCAAGGGTTGGCCGCCAGGAAGGATCGCCGCTGAGCGCTTCGAAGGCCGCCACGAAATTCACGGTACCGTAGACCGTCAGGAAAAACATGGTCACCACCGCGGCCACGGCGTTCAGGTTGCCCAGGAAAACCGCCGCCAGGGCCAGGAGAAGCGAGACCGTCAGTGCAGGCAGAAGATCCGGCTGACCGTTTTTGATCCGGTTCAGAAAACGGGGCGCCAGGCCGTCACGGGCCAGCGCGCCCAGGGTGCGCGGTGCGCCGAGGATCGAGCCGAGAGCCGAGGAAAAGATGGCCGCCCACAGACCCGGCAGGATCAGGAGCGCGCC
Source organism: Candidatus Krumholzibacteriia bacterium (assembly GCA_030643455.1). Taxonomy (GTDB): domain Bacteria; phylum Krumholzibacteriota; class Krumholzibacteriia; order LZORAL124-64-63; family LZORAL124-64-63; genus JAGLCY01. Next base: position 1,243 of record DAOWLV010000294.1, read on the forward strand.
GAAGGGAGCGATGCGGGTCCAGACCAGGGGGTCGTTTCTCAGTTCATCGCCGGTGGCTCCGATGACCAGCAAAACCGGCACGACCAGGTAGACGACCAGGCCGACCAGAACGGCGGCGAAGGCCCCACGGGGCAGGGAGTGCATGGGATTCTTGAGATCGCCGGACAGTCCGAGTCCAGCCATGACGCCGGTGACGGCCGGGAAAAACACCGCAAAGCCCTTCCAGAAACCTATCTCATCCGTTCCGCCTCCAAAGGGGATCGCATCGACCCGGGATTTCATCAGGGCGCCGATGGCCAGAGCCAGGATCGAAAGGAATACCAGGATCAGGAACGGCAACTGGGCCTTCAGGGCTTTTTCGGCGCCCAAGTGGGCCAGCGCGCCGACGGCCAGGATCAAGACGAAGGCTGTTTCCTGCACGGGCAGGTCCGGCCACACGAAACGCAGGGATTCGGCCAGACCGTAGGCGTAGAGGGTGACCGAAAAAGTCTGCGAAAGGAAAAGGGGCAGGCCGATGGCCCCGCCGATCTCGATGCCCAGGCTGCGGGAAATGACATGGTAGGCCCCGCCGGCCCCGATCTGGGTGTTTGAGGCGACGGCTGAAAAGGAAAGGGTCGTGATCAGGGTTATCATGTTGGCCAGCAGCACGATGGGGATCACCTTGGCCAGGCCCAGGTTGCCCACCAGCCAGCCGAAGCGCAGGTACATGATCACGCCGAGAATGGTCAGCAGCGTGGGGGTGAAGACCCCGTAGAAGGTGCCGAGTTTTTTGTTCACTGCGCGGGGGCCCTTCAAGGTTTTGTCGGCTCATGTTTTGGATGACATTGGACAACATCGCCGCCATTCTACGGGAGTTCCCGTCCCAGACCAAGTGTCAGGTTCCAGGACCTGGTCCCATCTTCAGGGAGCCATCATGAGCAACGCCATGAACCGCCGCGAATTTGTCAAGAGCATGGCCCTGACTGCGGGCGCCCTCGGCTACTGGAGTCTGGTCGGCTGTAATTCCAGTCCCATTTCCAACGGTCGCCAGAACATGTGCGGGTTCGCCGCGCCCAAGCTGGACCGGGTGCGGGTGGGTGTGGTCGGTCTGGGTATGCGTGGCCCCGGGGCCGTGGAGCGCATGGCCAAGATGCAGGATGTGGACATCGTTGCCCTGTGCGACATCCGCCCCAAGGGCGTGAAGCAATCCCAGGACATCCTGAAGGAACACGGCCGCGGTCCTGCCCGCGAATTTACCGACGGTCCCGAAGACTGGCGGAATCTCTGCCAGATGGACCTGGACCTGGTCTACATCGCCACTCCCTGGGAATGGCACGTGACCATGGCGGTGGGGGCCATGAAAAACGGCAAGCACGCTGCGGTGGAGGTTCCGGCCGCCACCGACCTGGATGGCTGCTGGGAACTGGTGGAAACCAGCGAGAGCACGGGCAAGCACTGCATGATGCTGGAGAACTGCTGTTACGATTTCTTCGAACTTCAGACCTTGAACATGGTGCGACAGGGCGTGTTCGGCGAACTGACCCACGCCGAGGGCGCCTACATCCACTCCCTGGTCGACTACATGCAGCCCAAGGACGGCAAGGAGATCTACCAGGGTGCCTGGCGCATCCAGCACAACCTGGAGCGAAACGGCAACCTCTACCCAACCCATGGTCTGGGACCGGTGGCCCAGTGCATGGACATCAACCGGGGCAACCTCTTCCTCTACCTGACCAGCATGTCCAGTCAGCAGGCCGCCTTCACCGAGCACGCCAGGCAGACCGGCAACCTGGAGTTCGCCGACCTGCCCAGCTATCGCGGCGACATGAACACGACCTTGATCAAGTGTGCCAAGGGCCAGACCATCATGGTGCAGCACGATACCAGCACACCCCGCGCCTACAGCAGGATCCACCTTGTGCAGGGATCGCTGGGCATGGCCCGCAAGTGGCCCCGCAAAGGCATCACCCTTCACAGCAAGGGGCACCGCTGGCTTGACGATGAAGAGATGAAGGAGATCGAAGCCGAATACCAGCACCCGTTGACCAGGACCATCGGTGACATCGCCAAAAAAGTGGGCGGCCACGGCGGGATGGATTTCATCATGGACTACCGGCTGATCTACTGTCTGAAGAATGGTTTGTCCCTGGACCAGGACGTGTACGACGCGGCGGCCTGGAGCTCGGTGGTTCCTTTGAGCTGCAAGTCGGTGGCCAGCAAATCGACCTCGGTTGAAGTGCCCGATTTCACGCGCGGCGCCTGGAGGACAAACCGGCCCCTGGAGATCGTGGATGTGGATCCTAGGTTGTTGCCCATGCAGGGTGTGGCTACTTGAGCAGGGTCACCGCCTTGGTCTGTTCGATTCCGGCCGCACGCATCCGCACCAGGTAGACTCCGGCCGCCACAGGCCGGCCGTCCTGGTGTCGCCCCTGCCAGTCCACGGTGTGGCTGCCCGCCGGCATCTGCGCGCCGGAGATCAGGCGTCGAACCAGCGCACCAGAGATATCCAGCACGTCGATGGACACCACGGTCGGTTTATCAAGCTCGTACCGGATGGTCGTCAGCGGATTGAACGGATTGGGATGGATCTGCCCGAGACGGGCGGCAGCCGGACGGTCCGGCACGTCCGACATGGTGTCGACCACTTCGAACTCGAGATAGTCGAAGGACATGGCCGACGCCCAGTAGCCGTTGCCGCCCCCGCTCTGGTGGAAACTCTCCTCGGTCAGCAGCAGGCGGCAGTTGTACCGCCCCAGGGGCATGGTGGTCGTCCCGTAACAAAGCCTTTCGATTTCGGCGAAGACCCCGATAACAGTGGGGATGACGTCGATATCGTAGGCCGGATCGCTCGCGCTGCCGATCACCGTGGTCCACTTGACGGGACTGTCGCAGACCCCGGGCGTACGCTGGTGTTCCCACCACAGGACGTGGAAGCTGCTGTCGACCGCGAAATCGATTTCCATCGTGCCATCCGGATTCGTGAGGAAAAAATCCAAGACCAGATATCCCTCGAAGATGTAGTCGGGATTGTCGTGATTGGCGTTGTAGTCGGCGTCGCTGCTGTTGCCGGTGTTGGGCTGCGTGCGCCACCAGCGTCCGGTGAACCCGAGCATCTCGTTGGTAACGTCGTCCCCGTCGGTCCCCCACAGTCCGGTCGGCTTGCCCACCAGCTTGATCTGGTAGGCGAAGTTGGGCTTGAGATTGACTGCCGAGATATGCCCGGCAAAGGTGAGACATTCGCAGGGGGTGTAGGTGACGGTGACGACCGCGTCGTCGTAGTGGTACACATCCTGATAGGACTGGGCGTAGAGATTCGTGGCGAGGTCGCGCCAGCGGTACGGGGCCGGGGGCCAGGTCGTGACATCCGGGGCATCACCGAGTTGCTCGGTGACTTCGGGGCAGGGACCGCCCTGAACGAAAGTGGCCGACCCGATGATCAGCACGCACAACAGGACCGCGAAAAGGGATTTCATGTCGCTCTCCCAAGATGGGGGGGTGATGGGATCACAGTGATCTGGATGGGCGAGGCGATTGAGATGACCATATCA
>DAOWLV010000114.1 GCA_030643455.1 Candidatus Krumholzibacteriia bacterium
CACGGTCTCGGCGCGGCGCTGGGACAGGTCAAGATTATAGTCGTCCTTTCCCTGGTCATCCGTGTGTCCCTGGACCTCGATCTGCAGACCGGGTTGGTCCTTCATCAGGGTGACGACATCCTGAAGCTGCTTGGTGGACTTCGGCTGCAGGGTGGCCCGGTCGAGGTCGAACAGGATGCCGTGCAACTGAACGCGACCATCGGTGTCCAGGGCCGCTTTCATTTCGGCCGGCCCGAAAGTCATGGTTTTTTTCATGCCGGCCACTTCGATGATACGAATGTCCTGCATTGATTTGTTCCACAGATGAACTTCGCACCATGTCGTCGAGCCGTCGTCACCCGGCAGGGTGAAGGTCAGGTAACCCTGTTCTTCGTAGAGGACCGTTCCACCCTTCTCCAAGGCGGCCTGCTTGTAGTTCTCCCGGTACTCGAGGACCGAGTGGGAAGCATCCCAGTTCCTGTTGGCGTCATACAGGATGTACTTCAAACTCCAGAACTTTCCCCGAACCGGTTTCTTCAGGGCCTTGCCGGTTTCCTCATCCCTGACCCGGAAGGCGTACTCATTGAAATTGTTGTATTTGCAATTGCTCTCAAGCTCCGACCCCGGCCAGGGACGGATCAGGGGGTGTTCCTTGCAATCGCCCGCGGCCCCGGCCAAACCGGCCATCAGGAACAATCCTGTTGCGATCAATGAAACGATTTTTTTTCGATTTCTCATGGCCCTATTCCTTTCCCCGGGTTTATCACCTCACTGTTCTCACAGGTCTGAAACCGAACAAGCTGCTCTCATAGTAATGGTATTCCGCACTCCTCGCGGCGGAACGGCAATGCGAAGCGATCTCCCCACCGTCCCCGCCTCTCAGAACCCGACCCCCGGGGCCTCCCACGTAATAAACCGGGTCCACTTCCGGAAAGGTTTCATAATTGCTGAGGAAATTGTCCAGAACCCATTCACGGACATTGCCGTGCATGTCAAAAAGACCCCAGGCGTTGGGAGACTTGCCTCCGACATCCTTGATGCCGATCGGTACACTGAGCCCGGAGTTGCCGCAATACCATCCGACTTCGTGGAGTGAAGGATCAAGAGGCAAACAGGCGACGTTGACGATTGGACCATTGCAGAAGGCGGTGGTACTGCCGGCCCGGCACGCATACTCCCACTCCGCTTCCGTCGGCAGGCGATATCCGTCTGCATCGGAATTCCAGGTCACGTCCCCATCGGGACCATTGATGGTGTAGGCAGCGGCCAATCCCGCTTCGGCAGACAGGGCGTTGCAGAATTCCACGGCATCATCCCAGGAAACGAGGGTTTTCGCCCGCAGCCCGTGCTGCACCTCTCCTCCCATGATGTCCGCCCAGTATTGTTGGGTCACTTCGTATTTCAAAATGAAGAAACCGTGAGAAATAGTGACAAGGTGCTGGATCTCCCCCGATCCGGACTGACGACCCGGCTCATCCACAGGACTGCCCATCAGGAAGGATCCTGGAGGAATAAACACAAAATCACCGCTGGAAACCGGAATTTCCGTGTAGTTGCAGGTGAAGGTCGCCGTGGCGCCGGCGGTCAGGGCCTTGGTCTCACCGACCGGCGTGACCCAATCAGTGATGTCCCCCCAGGTGACGGTATAGTCACCCGGATCCAGTTTGACCAATGTCATGTCCCCGGTGCCGTCCTCGTTGTAGCCCACGGAGCCTACAAGTTCCCAGGGCGCGTCGAGGGCATCGGGCGAAGGATTGATCACAACGGTTCCCGTTTGAGGAGGGGGAGCGGGGGCCGCCGGGTCATCATCCTTGCAACCGGATAGAGGTACCAGACTCAACACGATCAAAAAAATGGCCAGTGAAATTTGTGATTTCTTCATCACCACACAACCCCCTTGAAATGATGTCCCAGCTTCCTTAAGGCTTGGGCTACATTTGTTGGACCGGACAAGGTCCAGTCATATAACTCCAAGTGCTTAAGTGTGTTATGCGTCTCTTCCGTGAATTAATTTTACCACTTCGATGTTCAATTATCTAGAGAATACCAATAACAAACGCGACACAACCAACTTCAAACAGTTATCAAATTTTGACAGGGCCTTATTAGCCCTGCATCTTGCTTGTTGAAAATCTAACACCCTGTTTCCCACCTCTTTTCCGGAGACGCCCCATGAAAATGCTGCTGTTGGCAATGCTGGCCCTCGTTTTGTTCACCAGCCTGATCCCGGTGGTGACCCTCGCCCAGGATGATCTGGAGGCTGTCATCGAGGTCCAGATCTACAACCGCGCCATCCACATCATGGCCATGCTGTTGATCGGTTTTGGTTTCCTGATGGTCTTTGTGCGCGGTTACGGCCTGTCGGCCCTGACGGCAACCTACCTGATGGTCGCCGTTGCCATACCTGGCTATTTCCTTCTGAAAACAAGCGGGTGGTTTGGCCATGCGGCAACGGGTGTCGAGAGTCTCGTTCTGACCGAATTTGCCGCGGCCAGCCTGCTGATCTGTGCCGGCGCGGTGCTGGGTCGCCTGAAGATGTGGCAGTATCTCATGCTGGCCGTGCTTTTCTTGCCTGCCTATATGTTGAACGAGTGGATCCTGCTCGAGGGCGGCTGGGGCCTGGTCGCCCGTGGCGCCTTTGTCGATACCGGCGGCTCCATCGTGATCCACGCCTTCGGCGCCCTGTTCGGTCTGGGTGTCGCGGTCAGCATGACGACCAGACTGGAGCAGGATTTGCCCGTTGCCAGCGACGCCACCAGCGACCGGTTCTCGCTGCTGGGCAGTATGGTTCTGTGGGTTTTCTGGCCCAGTTTCTGCGCCGCCCTGGTGGCGCCGGAAATGATTCCAGCCACCGTCATGAACGTGGTTTTGGCCCTTTGCGGCTCGACCCTGCTGACATACCTGGCCACGGTTCTGCTTCGCCGGGAAATCGACGCGGCCGACATTGCCAACGCCACCCTGGCCGGCGGTGTGGCCATCGGTTCGACGTGTGACCAGGTTTCATTGCCGGTGGCCTTTCTCATCGGCGCGATCGCAGGATTCATCTCCACCTTCGGTTTTGCCGTGATCCAGGCGAAGCTGCAAAAGGGATTGCGGCTGGTCGATACCTGCGGTGTTTCCAATCTGCACGGCATCCCGGGCGTGTTCGGCGGCCTGGCCGCGATGGTTTTTGTAGGCGGGATCGACCACGCGGCCCAGGGATTGGGAATTGCCGTCACGGTGGTCGTCGCTGTGGTGGCGGGATTGATCGCCGGTAAGGTTCTGGCGATGACGGGACATCGGGAACAGCCCTATGAAGACTCGGAGGAGTTTTCGGGCTGACGGGATGCACGTGTAAATAGTGATTTTTTCTGACTTTTGGTTTGACCCCAAGTGGAGTAACTACCGGGGGTTAACTCTAAAAAGTTGACAAAACCCCTCCGGAAAGCTACCATCCCGCCCGTTAACGGGGACTGGGTGGGGATGGGACTGTTGTATTTCCTCTCGCCCACCTTCCAGGATTTTAAGAGTAGGAGAAAAGCCATGTCTAGCGAACGTAGGAAACAGTTACAAACCAAGACGGTATTATTTCTGTGCGCATTGGTTCTGACCTGGGTGTTCATTCCGGTGGCCTTCGGTCAGGATGTCGACCAGGAACTGACAGCGGCACAGGCCAAGATGTCCGATGCCAAAGCACGGCAAGTGCACCTGATGGCTCCCTCGGGATTCGAGAAGGCCGAGAAGTATCTGGGTGAAGCGGTCGAGAAGAAAAACGAGGGCAAGGTCGACGATGCCCGTGAGAAGCTGGTCAAGTTCAACACCGAAATCGACAAGTGCTTCAGCGTCGAAGAGGTGGGGAACATTCTTCTTGGTGAAACCCTGAAAGCCCGCCAGGACGCCTTGATCAGCAACTCTCCCGAGTTCGCTGCCGAAGAGTGGGCCGATGCCGAAAAATCCATCCGGAAGGTTGGACAGAAAATCGAGAAGGGCTCCGGGGAAAAAGCCCGCCAGGACGCGGAAAAAACAACGGATCTGTATCGTGCAGCGGAACTGCAGGCCATTCGTGTCGATCTGCTCGGCAGGGTCCGCAAGCAAGGCGAAGAAGCGGTCGCCGCCAATGCCGAAAAGTGGGCACCCGTTACCCTGAAAAACGCGCAGGACCTTCTCGCCGAAGCCGAAAACATCCTCCAAACGGATCGTTACCGCCAGTCCGAGGCAAAAAACATGGCCGCAGCTGCCGGCAGGGAGTTCCAGCATGCCACCTGGATTGCGGGCGGCACCAAGTTGGTGGACGATGATCGCGTGCAATTCGAGACGATGATCCTGGGACACGAAGAGGAGCTGGCCATTCTGGCCGAGAGGCTTGGGTTGATCCCCGACTTCTCCGAAGGCATCGCCCCCATGGCCGAGGACATGATTGCGGCCGTTACCGCCCTGGAAGCCGACCGCATGGACCTGGAAGCCGATGTTGCCGCTCTCCTGATCGAGAATGCCGAGCTTCGCAAGGCGACGGCGGCACTCGAGCCCCTGGCGGAAATCGAGAACAAGGTCAAGAAGGTGCAGGCCCTCTATTCGCCGGGCGAGGCGGAAGTCGTGGTCATCGACAACCGTCTGGTGGTCCACCTGTACCAGATGAGCTTCGCCAGCGGATCTGCCCAGATCCAGCCCGAAGACTTCGACACACTCACGAAAGTGAAGCGCACCCTGCGCGTGTTCCCGGAGAATGCTTCCGTCATCGAAGGCCACACCGACTCCACGGGAGATTCCGACTTCAACTTCGACCTGAGCCAGCGTCGGGCCGACGCCGTACGGTCGTACCTCCTGTCGAACATGTCCCGTGACGAGAGCGCCATCTCGGCCGTCGGTTACGGACCCAGCCGGCCCGTGGCCGACAACAGCACAGCCGATGGTCGGGCGATGAACCGGCGCATCGACATCGTCATCTTCCTCGACAGTCCCTGATCGCCGTTCCTTTTGAACGGCCCAGGATGACTGGACCGAATCGATGACTGGACCGAATCCGGCCCGAGCCTTTGTGGCTCGGGCCGGTGTTTTATTTCTCAACTGTTCTGGCTCAGATTGTCCTGATCAGAGTTTTCCGCCCTTGAGCCGCGCCCAGTAATCGTCCATATCCCTTTTCAATTCGGGCGCCAGGATATAAAGACCGACCAGGTTCGGAAACGCCATCGCCAGGATCATCATGTCGGAAAAATCCATGACGGCCATGATGTCCGATGACGATCCGATCACGATGAAGATCAGGAAAATGATCTGGAACGTGAGATCGGTCACCTTCCGTGTTCCAAACAACCTTTCGCCGAGCGGCCCGAACAGGTAGTCAAAACCCTTGAGGCCGTAATAGGACCAGGAGATCATGGTCGAAAACGCGAAGAGCGTGACACAGATCAGAAGAATGACGGGAAACCAGGAAATCACCGAAGAAAAAGCCGCCGAGGTGAGCTGGACGCCTATCAGACCCTGGGTGTCTTCGGAATACCCGGTGAAAATCAGCACCAGCGCGGTCATCGTGCATATGATGACCGTATCGACAAAGGGTTCGATGGCGGACACGATGCCTTCGCTGACCGGTTCCTCGTTTTTCGAGGCGGAATGCGCGATGGCCGCGCTGCCGATGCCGGCCTCGTTCGAAAAATTCCCCCGCTGGATGCCGTAGATCATCACGCCGATGATCCCGCCCTTCAGGGCTCCCGGATCAAACGCGCTGTGGAATATCAACCACAGGGCATGTCCCGTTTCCTTGAAATTGATGGTGATGATGACGAGGGCGGCCAGGATATAGATGCCCGCCATGATGGGGACCACTTTTTCGGTCACTTTTCCGATACTCTTGATACCGCCGATGATGACCACACCGACGATGACCGCCATCACCAGTCCGTATACGGCACCATAGTGTTCGATGGCGGGAAAAAATGTTTCAAGCTGCTTGAAGGCCTGGTTTGCCTGCAGCATGTTGCCCCCGCCGACCGATCCGCCCATCACCAGAACGGCAAACATGATCGCCAGCAGGCCGCCAAGCGGTCCCATGCCTTTTTTCGCGAGACCCTGGCGAAGGTAATACATCGGTCCGCCTGATACGCTCCCGTCTTCATTGATCTTCCGGTATTTTATCGCCAGGGTGCACTCGGCGAATTTCATCGCCATGCCGAGCAGGCCCGCCATGATCATCCAGAAGGTCGCGCCGGGTCCGCCGATTCCGATGGCGATCGCGACACCGGCGATGTTTCCCATGCCCACGGTGGCGGACAGCGCCGTGGTCACTGACTGGAAGGGTGTGACCTCGCCCTTGGCGCCGGGTTTGACATATTTGCCCCGCAGGATGTCCAGGGCATGCCGCAGACCTCGAAAGCCGATGAATCGCAGATAAACCGTGAAGAAAAGACCGCCGGCAAACAGCCACAGGACGATGAATCTCAGTGGGGCCAGGACGGGATTGCCCTGCTCGTCCAGAACCGGGCTTCCGTCTTCATGGTAGACCTGCTCGTCATACAATCCGACCACCGAAAACGGATCCCAGAACAGAACGTCGCTCAGCACCTCGACCAGGGGGGTGAACGACTCGTTGATCTTCTGGCTGAAGGTCTGGACATGGTCAGGCTCGGGTTCAACGCTCTGGGTATCGGTATCCGCCCGGGCCGGAGCTGCCGACAGGAGCAGAAAAAACAGTAGGATTATTTTCCGTGGGATCATTTGGTCTCTCGCATTTCGTGGCCTGGGCTGATCAAGGGGAAGCCGCATGTATTGCGGAAGGTGCTTCATGAATATGGTGGTCAATTCGATGCTCGTCCTTGCGGCACCGATTCTATCATCCCACAACCACTCTTGCCAGACCACAGGTGGGGCGATCGCTTTCCCTGTCCCGATTCGGGTTGGGGAAGTTTGATATCGACATCAACGGTAGTCCCGCACCGGCAACTCGCTACTCGTGCTCCACCAGCCCCATCTCCAGGATGCTGGTCATATCGTCATATGTGGCGTCCAGACGATCCCGATACGGTTCCAGCGATTCACGGATCTGCCTTGGCAGACCCTCTTCCCACAACAACCGCAACGATTCCCGGTCCATGGCCGCGGTCTCGTCCGCCAGCTCTGCTCGCCAGATATCGAAATCCAGGCCGTCCAGGTCCCCCACATGCGCATCGAGTGCCTCCAGCTGGTTGGCCAGCACCCGACTTTGCACCCGGTTCACGAAACGGCGGACCTCACGTTCGCGCTTGGCGCGGGTTTCCTCTTCATCGTCCTTGCTGCCGGCGGTGACTTCCCAGCGCCAGTTTTCCTCCTCGTCTTCCTCGTCGTCGGACGCGACCGTGAACCCCGGGCCATCGGAGGGATCCTTGCCCAGCAGTCCGTAGTAGGCCAGGGCATAGATGAACTGGTACTCCCCCACCCCCATCCCGTGGTCCAGCATGATCTGGTTGCGCTCTTCGATGAAGATCAACAGCGAGGGGATGAACTTCACGCCGGCCTTGGCCTTGGCTATCCACCCCGAATCACCCGTTCCGTCCAGGGTCCTGAATAATCCGGATACCTCCTGCTGCACTGGCTGAATGTCATCGCGCACCGCGAGGAAGATGCCCATCCGGTCGGAGGTGATGCGTCCGTCGATGTCGGGGGTGAATTCGGAGGGGTGACCGTATTCGGCGTCCATCCTGTCGAAGGTCTCCTCGATCCGGTCGGTGCGGTCGGTGAAGCGCTTCACGCCGAAGTACCCCACCGTGCCGATGCCGGCCGTCATCAGGACAACAAGGCCGCAACCGATACCGCAACCGATGAACCATTTCTTGCCCGTGCCGGCCATATCAATCTCCCCTGCTTGAATTCGGGTTGCCGTTCCGCCCGGTTGGCATGACTATATCCGGGAACCATACCCAGGCAAACCAACGATATTCACCACCAATTGTTTCTGAAGGACGGTTTTTCGCGATGGCTCAGCAATATATCTACACCATGCAGGGACTGAAGAAGATCGTGCCCCCCAACAAGGAAATTCTCAAGGGCATCTGGCTCTCGTTCTTCCCTGGAGCCAAGATCGGCGTCATCGGCCTGAACGGCTCGGGAAAAACGACCTTGCTGAAGATCATGGCCGGGCTCGACGACGACTTCATCGGCGAAGCCAAACCCGATCCTTCCATCAAGGTGGGTTACCTGGCCCAGGAGCCGCAGCTGGATCCGACCAAGGACGTCCGGGGCAACGTGGAGGAGGGCGTGGCCGAAATGAAGGCCAAGCTCGACCGCTTCAACGAAGTCAGCATGAAGATGTGCGAACCGATCGACGACGATCAGATGAACAAGCTGATGGAAGAGATGGGCAAGCTACAGACCG
>DAOWLV010000077.1 GCA_030643455.1 Candidatus Krumholzibacteriia bacterium
AACACTTCAACGGCCAGTTTGCGTTTGCCCTGTGGGACGACCGGAAACAGTCCCTGTTCCTGGCACGAGACCGGTTTGGCATCTGCCCCCTGTTTGTCACGGTGCAGGACGATATCCTGCTCTTCGCTTCGGAAATAAAATCCCTGAAAGCCTATCCGGGCGCGGTTGTGGAGCTCGACGCGGCTTCTTTTGCCGAAGTGCTCACCTATTGGGCAAACCCTGCACCCGGCACCGTATTCGAGAACGTGTACCAGCTGCCGCCCGGCCACATTGCGACCACAGGTGATACCCAGCGACACCGCGACAGTTCGGGTGGTCTGCCAGCCTGCCTGGATGTGAGTCGGTACTGGGCGCCGTCTTTCCTGCCGGCTGAATCGGACCATCGCCAGCTCACGGCAAAAGAGCGGGCCCGGATGGCGGGCGGTCTGCGGGAGAAGCTGGAAAACGCCGTGTCCATCCGTTTGCGCGCTGACGTGCCGGTGGGGACCTACCTTTCCGGAGGACTCGATTCTTCGGTTGTGACCGCGTTGGCCGCCCGACATCACTCCGGCGATTTGCGTGCTTTCGGCCTGGGGTTTGCCGACACCGACTTCGACGAACGGCCTTGGCAGCAGATGATGGCCGCGCATGTTTCGGCCGACCATGACACGGTGGTAGTTGGAGAGGAGGACTTGGCCGTGGGATTCGGCGCGGTGCCCTGGCATGCGGAATCCCCGCTGCCACGTTCGGCACCAACGCCCTTGCTGGCCTTGAGTCGTCATGTCCACGACAACAATTTCAAGGTTGTCCTGACCGGTGAAGGGGCCGATGAGGTTCTGGTCGGCTACAACCTGTTTCGCGAAGTCAAGGTGCGGCACTTCTGGAGCCGCCAGCCGGATTCGTTGCTACGCCCCCGACTGCTGACGCGGCTGTATCCCCACACCGAAAAGCCGCCTTTGGATTTCCTGCGCCGATTCTACGGCAAGGATCTCGACAAGCTGGACGAACCCCTGTCGTCACATCGCCCACGCTGGCGAAACACCTCGGCTGCCGGATTTCTTTGTCCCGAGGCGCTGGAGTCCCTGGCCGCTTCGGGTGTCGAACAGCGGATTGAAGAAGACCTGCCGGCAGAATTCCAATCCTGGAGTCCGGTCGCACGCGCTCAATATCTGGAGATGACCCTGTTCATGTCGGGGTATCTGCTCAGTTCACAGGGTGACCGCATGTTGATGGCGAATTCGGTGGAAGGCCGGTTCCCATTCCTGGATCATGAATTGGTGGAATTTGCCGCTGGTATTCCCACTGCGGTGAAACTCCAGTCCCTGGTCGAAAAAGCGGCCTTGAAAAGTTGCGTGAAGGATCTGGTTCCAGCTGCGATACTGGACCGGCCGAAATATCCCTTTCGCGCCCCGGGGAACAAGGTTTTCCTGACCCCCGCCGGCGAGGATCTCGTCAGGGAGAACCTTCTGGAAGATGGTGCGGGCTGGGGATTGTGGCAGAGATCAAAAGTTACCGCGCTGGTGGACAAGTGGCGGTCGGGCCGTTTGGCAAGCGCACGCGACGACCTTTCGTTCCTGACGGTTCTCAGTGGCCGCATTCTGCAGGCCGATTTCGGTCAGAAGTTTGAACAAAGAGTTGCTGATCTGGCCTTGCAGCCGGAGCAGATCATGTGGAGGACAGACTAGAACCATGGATACCCGAAACGCCGTGAAGGATTTTATCATCACCAATTTTCTGTTTGGCGACGAGTCCGGCCTGACCTCGGATTCGGTCTCCCTGCTGGACAGCGGGATCATGGATTCCATTGGCGTCATGGAACTGGTCAGTTTTCTGGAAAACGACATGAAACTCGAAGTGCCGGATATTGACCTGGTTCCGGAAAACCTGGATTCGGTCGACAACCTGGTGGGCTACATCACCCGTCGGCAGGAAACCCGCCTATGACTGCCGCGGCCCTGTTGACCGACGGCCTTTTGCAGTCGGCGGCCCGCCTGCCGGCCAAGACCGCGATCATCGACGAGACTTCGTCCTGCACCTATGAACAGCTGGCCGAGAAATCGTCTCGTTTGGCCGGGTACCTGGCCGCTCACGGCGTCCAGTCGGGCGACCGGGTGGTGATCTTTCTGGACAATGGGTGGCCTTGCGCGGCTGCTGTGTACGGCGTCCTGATGGCCGGCGGGGTTTTTGTCCTGGTCAATCCCCAGACCAAAAGGGACAAGCTGCATTTCATCCTGGCCGACTGCGAAGCCACCGCCCTGATCACCGACCGACATCTGGCGAACCAGTATGACCAGGCGGTCAGCGGACTCGACCGGTTGCGCCTGGTCGTGTCGGTCGGAACATCCGGAACATCCGAAACCTCCGGTGTGCAGGTCACCGGCCCGCCGACCGCGGACCTGCATGAGGTAATGAGCACCGGACCACGACAGTCCGTCCCGGTGCCGCGCAGCACCGGTGACCTGGCGGCGCTGATCTACACCTCGGGCTCCACCGGCGAGCCGAAGGGGGTCATGCAAACCCAGGGGGCGATGGTTTTTGCCGTCGGCAGCATCCTCGAATACCTGAAAATGACGGCCGACGACCGGATTCTGCTCGTACTGCCGATGGCGTTCGACTACGGACTCTATCAGGTGCTCATGTCGGTTTTTCTGGGTGCGACGGTGGTTGTGGAAAGGTCGTTCGCCTTTCTGGGCCGCGTTTACGAGGTCATGCGGAAACACAAGGTCACGGTGCTGCCGGGAGTGCCGACAATATTTTCCATCATGCAGGCATCCGTTGCCGAATCGGACCTGGTTTTTCCCGACGTACGCATCGTGACAAACACGGCCGCCGTGCTGCATCCATCCCTGTTGCCGGCCCTGGCCACGCTTTTCCCCAATGCGCGGATTTTCAAGATGTACGGCCTGACTGAATGTAAACGCGTTTCCTACCTGGATCCTGACCTGCTGGCCGACCGCCCGGAATCAGTGGGGATTGCCATACCAGGCACCACGGTGTGTCTGCGGGATCGAGTCGGCAATCCGGTTCCGCCCGGTGAACCCGGGATTCTGCATGTCCAGGGGCCCCACATCATGGCCGGCTACTGGAATCGTCCGGAGGCCACCGCCCGGATGTTGCGCATCGCCCCGGAGACCGGGGAGGTGGAGCTTGTCGCTCAGGACTTGTTCACCCAGGACTCCGATGGCCTGTTGTATTTCGTCGGCCGCAGTGACCAGATCATCAAGACGCGTGGTGAAAAAGTCAGCCCGGTGGAGGTCGAAAACATGCTGTGCCGAATGGATGGGATTTCCCAGGCGGCAGTGATCGGCGTTCCGGACCCTCGTCTGGGTGAAAAAATCCTGGCCTACGTCGTGGCCGCCCCGGGGCGGTCCCTGGCCGAAGGCGAGGTGCGGCGATTCTGCGCCGCCCGGCTCGAGAATTTCATGGTGCCCCAGAAGATCATTTTCCTGGCGGAGCTGCCCCGCACCGGGAACAACAAGATCGACAAGAAACTCCTGTTGGAATGGAGTATCTAGGATGTCCCAACCCGGTTTTGATGAGTTGCTGGAAGACCTTCGGGCCAAGCTCGTCTTGCCGGCCGACAAACCGGAAGAAAATCATGAAAACACGTTACGGGCACTGTGGCTGACCGCAGCCGGAGAAAAGGTGTCGGCCGTGGCTTCCATGGCATCAGTGCTGCCCGCCCTGGACGACGACCAACGGGAACGCTTGACCGGTCTGTTGGCGAAACGTGTCCAGGGCAAACCCCTGGCCCACCTCACCGAACGTGCGAACTTCATGGGATTCGAATTTGTCGTCGGTCCGGCGGCGCTGATTCCTCGGCAGGAAACGGAATTGCTAGGCACGACAGCCCTGCGGCTGCTGGACGCGACATCGCACGGTGGCGCAGCGCTTTGCCTGGATGTGGGCACCGGCTGCGGCAATCTGGCCATAGCGTTGGCCTTGAAGTGCCCTTCGGCTCGCCTGTGGGCCAGCGACATTTCTGAAGCTGCCATCGATCTCGCCAGGCAGAACGTGCGGCGGTATGATTTGCAGGATAAGTTGCCCCTGCTGGTGGGCGACCTGTTTGCGCCGTTGGCAGGCAGGGAAGGCGGCGGTTTCGACCTGATCGTTTGCAATCCGCCCTACATCTCGCCGCAACGGGTGCCCCAAATGGGGCCGGAAATAGCCGACCACGAGCCGACTGCGGCTTTCGACGGCGGATTCGGGGGCATGGCGGTGTTGAGGCGGCTGGTGACCGAAGCGCCGCAGCACCTGGCGCCGGGTGGCTGGCTGGCCTTCGAGGTCGGCGTCGGCCAGGGCGAGTTGGTCATCAAGCAACTCCAGGCCGGGTCCACCTATCGTGAGGTCATCGGGATTTGTGACACGGATGGTATAGTACGTGTGGTGACAGCAAAAATTTGAGGGTGGGTCGCAGCGGCAGGCAAGGAGATGAGCGTGTTTGACAAGAACGTCCTCGATCTTGATCTGGAGCGTGAAGCCGAGGAGATTGCGGCCGCATTGCGGTCCACCGTTATCAACCGGATACGCCGACGCGGCGTTGTGCTCGGGATCAGCGGCGGAATCGACAGCTCCGTGACCTGCGCCCTGGCCGTGCGGGCACTCGGGGCCGCAAGGGTGTTCGGCGTTCTGATGCCCGAACGTGACTCCAACCCCGAGAGTACGGAACTGGGTTTGCTGTTGGCGGACCACCTGGGTATCAGCCATGTGGTCGAAGACCTGTCGCCGTCGTTGGCAGCGGTCGGCTGCTACACCCGTTTTGACGAGGCCGTGAACAAGGTGGTGCCCGGGTACGGACCTGGCTGGAAGAGCAAGATCGTCCTGCCGGGTGATCTGCTCGATTCCGACCGCGTGAATATTTCCCGGCTGGTGGTCAGCGATCCCGCGGGCAATGAGTCATCGGTACGTCTGCCGCCCCAGGTCTACCTGGAACTGGTGGCCGCGACCAACTTCAAGCAGCGGCTACGCAAGAATTTCGAATACCATCACGCGGATCGTCTGCACTACGCTGTGGCCGGCACACCCAACCGGCTCGAATACGACCAGGGGTTCTTTGTCAAGAATGGCGATGGAGCGGCCGATCTCAAACCCATCGCCCATCTCTACAAGACCCAGGTCTACGCCATGGCCCGCCATTTGCAATTGCCCGATCGCTTGTGTTCGACCACGCCCACGACCGACACCTTCAGCCTGCCCCAGGGTCAGGACGAGTTCTACTTTGTTCTGCCATACCCCCAGATGGACCTGTTGCTCTGGGCGCACAACCACGGGGTGCCGGCCGTCGAAGCGGCTCCGGTTCTTTCCCTGAAGCCGGAACAGGTCGAACGCGTCTATCGGGATATCGAACGCAAGCGCGTCACGACCGCGACGCTGCACCTGGGTCCGGTGTTGATGAAGCCGGTGGATGAAATTACCAGATGACTGACGATTTTGCTCAGCGGTGGGAATCCCTGGTCAGCACCCCGTCCAAAAACGGCACAAAGGCTTCCGCGGCCAGGTTGTTGCCTTCGGAGCTGGGGTGGCTGTCCTTGCCGCCACCCGTTGGGTAGGCGGTCCAGTCGGAAACGCCCCGACCGGTCAGAAGGTCATAGTAGTCGAATACGGCCACGTTCCCCGTTTTGTACTCCGCCAACCAACCGGAATCCGGGTCCGCCAGCCAGGTGTTGAACTCGCGGGCAAACGAGGCGGACGTCGGTTGTCTGGAGAACCAGCGCTTTATCCGGGCACCCAGGTTCTGGGATCGGGAATCGGCAAGAGGCGGCGCGGTCATGGCCACAAAAAGGACTTCCGGATTCTGCTCAAAAAGCGGCAACAGCGAGCGGTAGGCCGCGCGGGCATTGGCGACAGTAAGGTCGGGTGAGTCGGGATCACCCGGCTCGATGCCGGGACCGACAAAATTGTTGTTGGGATAACACGACTTGAACACCACGACGCGGTTGGTCAAGCCATCGGCAAGAACTTCATCCTGCACGCGGGTCCTGATGATGCGGTCCATGTGGTCACGGAATTTCCGGTGCCAATGGTGGATATCGGTATCCTGCCCCACCAGCGAGCCGTAGGACGCTTCGTTGACGGCAAAACCGGCCGTCTCAAGACGCTGGCGCAGGCCGCCACCGTTCGGGTGGGAAACAAAGATGCATTGCGAATTCGGTGTTTCGCCGACCGTCGTCTTCGGTCCGTTGGCGGCCAGTAGCTGCCCGCCGCAGGAGTGGTGGATCAACAGTATCTGCACGGGAGGTTCCTCACTCACATGAGTTGATTGTGCCAGCGCGGCATTGGTGCCAAACAGTCCCCCCAGGACCAGGATCAGGCACAATGATATTCCTCTGAGGTGGGTTGCGGCTCGGGACACGAAAGGGCCTTTCGGTTGGCGAAGGTCACCGGTCCGCCGGCATCCTCATGAACGTCGGATTATGGCAAAACCGAACTCCCGCTGTCAACCTACCAGGGCGGGAACTGTTTCCTGCGCTCCCAGTTTTTATGCGGTAGCATGAAACACATTCTGCGGATACGATGAATAATAGACTTGATATCGGATGTCTTTGACACGGGAGAAAAAAAATGCCGAACACGACCGAAAACCTGAAAGAAGCCTTCGCCGGTGAAAGCCAGGCGTTCCAGAAGTACAGCGCCTTCGCCAAGGCCGCGGAAAAAGACGGCATGCCCAACATCGCGCGCCTGTTCCGTACCACGGCCCAGGCCGAATTGATCCACGCCGAGGGTCACCTCAAGGCCCTCGAGGGTGTCGGCGGCACGGTGGACAACCTGCAGGGCGCCATCGACGGCGAAACCTACGAGTTCACCGAGATGTACCCGCCCATGCTCGAGACTGCGGAGGCCGAGGGTCACAAGGCCAAACGCATGTTCAAGTTCGCCGTGGAAGCGGAGCAGGTGCATGCCAAGCTCTACGCCCTGGCGCTCGAAGCCGCGAAAAAGGGCGCGGACCTGACCGAAGTGGATTTCCACCTCTGCCCGGTGTGCGGTTTCATCGAATTCGGAGCAGCTCCGGACAACTGCCCGATCTGCGGGTTGCCCGGGGGGAAGTTCGTGGAGGTTTGATCCGAAATCCGTTCATCAGCATGACAATGGCCCGCCTCCGGAGGTGGGCCATATTTTTTGGTGGAGGTTGGTGACTCTCTTGGAAAACAAGAGAGATGGAAATTGCAAACAAAGCCGTTGCAAGCATGAAACCTCACAAAACGGTACAATCGGGGACCCCCCGGGGGGTCATTTCATGTCGGCCACTGGCCAACCACCCCCTGATGGTGTAAGGTCCATCCTGGAAACAAGAACCGGGGTTGAATACTGATTGTTTCCGGACAGGGGGAGTCCATCCGTATTTCCGCCCAGACCATGCACCGCTTGATGGCGTTTCTGGCCCTCGGCCTGGGATTGTGGGCGTTTGTCTTCCAGGCACGGCTTTCTGCCATTCCAGATGATCTGGACCTATCCACCGTGTCCTGGCCCACAAGGGTCGAGGGTGTGGAAGTCGGTTCGGAAGATCAGGTCAGGTTCCAGGCCGAGGGGTATTCCATCGGCACGGAAATACCGATCGATTCGCCCACCTTTGAACCGGGGTCGGTGACCCTGACCAACGCCTACAGCCGCCCCTACCTTCTGGTGACCCTGATCAGCGGACTGTTCTTCTGGGCCGTGGCCGCCCTGGTTTTCGCCCCGAGGGTCGACCAGCCGGCCGTGCCCCTCTTTTTCTGGATCTCCATCTTCTACAGCACCGGCGTCCTGGTCGGTGGGGTCTTCGGGCAGAACGCGCCGGCGGGTATTTTCCTTTTTCGACCCCTGATGCAGTTGACCAGTCTGGCCTTTCTGCCGGCGGCGTTCCTGCACCTGAGTCTGGCCTTCCCCGCCGACGCTCCCCTGCTGATCCGACGGCCGCGGCTGCCGGTTGTTCCCTACCTGGTCGCGGTGGCCGTGATCATCTGGCAGGCGGTGGCTTTCTATTCGTATTTCAGGGACCCCGGCCTGGTGACCTGGGGCAAGTTGGCCATGCCTCAGATGGTGGCCGACTCTCTGCTGATCCTGCAGGTTTTCACCGGGTTCGCGGTGCTTGTTATACGGGCCGGTCGGCTGGAGGACGCCCGGCAGCGGCAGCAGCTCCGCTGGTTGATCCTGGGTTTCATGATGGGGTCTGCTCCTTATGTATTTCTGCGCACCTTGCCCAACCTGTTCGGTTTGTCCGCCCTGTTCCCTGCCTATTTCGATCGCATCCTGGAACTGGCCGTGCCTATCGGGTTCGTTTTTTCGGTGGTGCGCTACCGTTTCCTGAACATCGACATCATCCTGCGCCGGGGTTTGATCTACGGTTTCCTGGCCGCGGGACTGGTTGCTGTCGTCGTTCTGCCGGTGCTGCTTCTGGGGCCGGCCTGGAACGATCCCTGGCCGGGTTGGTGGCGTTTGATTGTCATCCTGTGCGGCCTGCTGGCGGGCATCCTGTTCCGGCCCCTGCACGAGATCATCGGCCGAGGTGTGGACCGGGCCTTTTTCAAGATCGAACGCCAGGTCGAACAGACACTGCGCTCTGTCCAGGCCGAGCTGGATACCGCGACCGATCCTCAGGATCTGGTTGAACGTCTCGGGCGGGGAGTCGAAAGAACCCTTCACCTCGATCAATGTGTGGCCATGGCGATGGACGGATCGGAGATTGTCGCCGCCGGGGGGAAGAACCCAACGGGTACGGACCAATTGTGGAGCGAATTGTCCGCGGCCGTCGGGGCGGGAGTTCCCTTTTTGGGCCAATCCGATGTCCTGGAGGAAACCAGTGGCGCCCTGGAGCCCCTTCCCGGTCTCCTGGCCGAAGCGGGGTTCGTGGCGGTCCAGCCGTTGATCTCGGGGGAGCATTTGCATGGAGCCGTTTTTCTGGGTCCGAAAATGACCGGCCGCCTTTTCATTTCCCGCGACCTCGATTTCCTGCACCGCGTCGCCGAGCTGGCGGGGCGGCGTCTGGAACAGCTGCACCTGGCCCGAACGATGGCCGGTGAGCAGGTCAAGAGGCGTCAGATGGATGAGCTGTCCCGGTTGAAGGACGACTTCCTTTCCAGGGTTGCCCACGATCTGAGGACACCGGTGACCTCGGTGGGCTGGTCGATCCGCAATCTGGACGACGGTCTGGCGGGAGACCTGAACCCGAAACAGAAGGAGTACCTGTCCTCCATCCGGGATGCGGTGGACCACCTGGCCGGGCTGGTGACGAATCTGCTGGAAATCAGCCGGCTGGAAAAATCCAAGGTGGAAGTGGTGTGCGAACTCCGGGATCCCGCCAGGGCCGTCCAGCGGGCCGCCGGGACGGTCAAACCGCTCGCCGAGGCCAAGGACGTGAAGCTGGAAACGATCATCGCCGGTTCAGACAAGGCGCTGGCCAATGAAGACAAGCTGACCGAGGTCCTTGTCAATCTTCTCGAAAACGCCGTAAGATATTCCCCGCCGGGCGGGGTCGTCACCCTCGCGGTGGAGTCGCCGAACCGGAACACCGTCCGGATCACGGTCCGCGACCAGGGGCCGGGCCTTGGTGATTTGACCGATCCCTTCGGCCGCTTCGTGCAGGGCAAGGCGAGCCCGGATGGGTCCAAGGGGGGGTACGGACTGGGCCTGACGATCGCCAGGGAATATGTGAACCTGATGCGGGGCAAGATCCAGGGCGCCGATCATCCGGAAGGCGGCGCCGTTTTCACGATCGACCTGACTCGAACCGACAATCCGACGGGGGGACAATCATGATGGAGCTGAAGGCCAGGGTGTTGATCGTGGACGACGACGAAGGCCTGCGGATGGCCCTGAAGGACCGGTTCGAGTTCTGGGGTTGCGATGTTTCTGTGGCCGCCGACGGTCGGGAAGCCCTGGCCGCCGCTGCCAAGTGCGCTTTTGACCTGATCATGTTGGATCTGTCGATGCCGGTCATGGATGGTTTCGAAGTCCTGGCCAATCTGCGGAAAGACGGTCATCCAGCCGACATTGTCGTGCTTTCGGCCCATGGTTCGGTGGACAAGGTCGTCCAGGCTCTCCAGGACGGCGCCGACGATTTCCTGACCA
>DAOWLV010000073.1 GCA_030643455.1 Candidatus Krumholzibacteriia bacterium
TCCCAGGCCTGGACCGCGGGCACGACCACCAGGTGTTTCCCCATCCTGGCCACAGCCAGGACGATGGCCAGCAATCCCCGGACCGGTCGCAATTCCCCGAACAGTGACAGTTCGCCGATGAACAGGGCACTCGGCCGTAAACCCCGGTCATCCTGGCGGGACGGTGGTTCGTTCGCGGCGACAATCCCCATGGCGATGGCCAGGTCAAAATACGCCCCCTCCTTGCGGATGCCGGCCGGCGCGAGATTCACGGTGATCTTGCCCACCGGAATTCGGATCCCGCTGTGGCGCAGCGCCGCCAGCACCCGTTCCCGGCTTTCCCGGACTTCGGCGCTCGGCAGACCCACCAGATGGAATCCCGGCAAACCACGGCTGATATCCACCTCGGCGGTCACTTCCAGGCCATCGATGCCGGCCAAAGCGCCGGTTTTGATTCTTGTCGCCATGTTCCTCCTGTTCCAGGCGGCAACCGCCCGCAGGGCCGATTGCAAGGATCCCGCCAGGGAACATGCGGACAGGAGATACCTGCCGCAGGGCCACAGGAACAGGTCTTTGTCAGGAGGATGGAACCGGGAACGGGAAGGTGATTCGACAACCCGGGGCAGCGCCCGCCCGCCGAATCGGAAAACGGGGATGACAGAAGCGGGAACCCCGCAAAGGGCTCCCGCTGAATCCACAAGGCTCGATCCGGGGATCGGGCCCGATCAAAGCACCAATATTCCTAGAGGTCGCAGGGACGAACAGTCTTGCGACCGTTTTCCTTGGCGCGGCCTTCGGCAGCAGTGATGATCTGGCGAACTTTGGTGTCCAGGGCAGCATAGAATTCGCCGGACACGTTGCATTCCTTCACGGATTCCTTGGTCTTGCTCTTGCTGATAATCAGGTCAGCCATGCGGGTTCCTCCCTAAGAGTGTTCGTCTTTTTCCGATCCCTGCCAACAACGGCCTCAAAGCCAGGCGGGGGGCGGAAGAAGACTTCCTTCGTTTCCAGCTCCGGAATATCGCGTCTCCGGCAAGCTGCGACACAATCGCCTCGACAGGCAATGCTGTCAAGAGTAGTTTAACCAGCGGCCACGTCAACGGGAAATCCCGTTTAAAGGCCCTCAAGCACCGAAAAGCTACACGAAGGAGTTTCCCATGGCCAGCGAAAAAATACTCGGCTACCTGGACAGCCACCGCGATGAACACGTCGACCAGCTGGTCGAGTTTCTCAAGATACCCAGCATCAGCTCCCAAAGTGACCACGACCAGGACACCCGGCGGGCTGCTTCTTTTGTCGCTGACGAGTTGAAGGAACTTGGTCTGGCGGTCGAAGTGGTCGACCTGGGTGGCCATCCCCTGATCTACGCGGAGACCGAGATCCGGCCCGACCGCAAGACCCTGCTGTTCTACGGCCACTACGACGTGCAACCGGTGGATCCGTTGGATCTGTGGGACACGCCTCCCTTTGAACCCCGCATCGAAAACGGCATCATCTATGCCAGGGGCGCCTGTGACGACAAGGGCCAGGTCTACACGCACATCAAAGCCCTGGAAGCCTATGTCCGGCAGGGAATCGAACTACCGGTGAACGTTAAGTTCATCATCGAGGGTGAAGAGGAAGCCGGTGGCGAAAGCATCTACAAGTACACCGAACAGAATGCCGAAAAAATGGCCTGCGACGCGATCATCGTCTCGGACACCGCCCTGTACAATGAAACCACACCGGGCATCTGCTACAGTCTGAAAGGGCTCGCGTACATGGAAATCCAGGTCACCGGGCCGGCCATGGATCTCCATTCGGGCAGCTACGGAGGAACGGTTCAGAATCCCGGCAACGCCCTGGCCGAGATCGTGGCCAAGCTCAAGGATGAAGATGGCCGCTGCCTGGTGCCCGGGTTCTACGACGACGTGCTGGAATTGGACCAGGAAGAGCGCGACGGATTCGCGGAACTGGGCTACACCGACGAGATCCTGTGCAAGGAAACCGGTGCCAGCGCCGCCTTCGGCGAAAAGGGCTTCACCACCCTGGAGCGGATGTGGGCCCGGCCGACCTGCGACGTAAACGGACTTCTCAGCGGCTACGGCGGCGAGGGCGCCAAGACCATCATCCCGGCCAACGCCATGGCCAAGGTCTCCATGCGCCTGGTACCGAATCAGGAGCCGGAAAAGATTGCCAAGGCCTTCACGGATTACGTGCTGTCGATCGCTCCGGCAGGAGTGAAGGTGGAGGTCATCGACCACCATGGCGCCAACCCGGTGCTGGTGCCGCGAAAGTCGGACATGATGAAGGCGGGAATGAGCGCCCTGGAGCAGGGTTTCGGAGCCAAACCGGTGTTCATCCGCGAGGGTGGCAGCATTCCCATCGTGGGCACCTTCCAGAAATGTCTCAAATCTCCGGTGCTGCTGCTGGGCTATGGCCTGTCCACGGACAACATCCACTCCCCCAACGAGAAGTTCCACCTGGACAACTTCTGGCGGGGCGCCCGGACTTCGGCGATCCTGATGGAAGAAGCGGCCAAACAGGGCTAGCAGGCCATACGGGAGAATTGAACGGGAAATTTGACATGTCAGGGGGCAGGAAGTAGTTTTCTGCCCTCATACTGCGAATCAGGCGTCCCCATCGTCTAGTGGTTAGGACACCGCCCTTTCACGGCGGCAACACGGGTTCGATCCCCGTTGGGGATGCCAAATTAAGAAAGTGGCCTTTTCCGTCTTGGATTGGGCTGCTTGCATCATGTCGGGATTTTTCCGGTTCGATTCACCCCTTGGTAGATTGAATCCATCGGCACATACGTTTTCCCGCACAAGATCCCACGTTGAAAGCGTAAGAGCCACCAGAAGGCGGCTCCTAGCCCATTCTTGACGAAGACGAATGATACATATAGGCTATATGAAATTAACAATCATGGATGGAGAAGATGAGGGTGGGGACCAATGAACGCCAATGACGCACTCGAAAGAATGAAACAGGGAAACGAACGTTTCCGGGCCGGCCGTGCCGAAGGCGTGGTTATCGATGGACCAAGCCACGAGGAGCTCAAGCAGGGTCAGCAGCCGTTCGCCATACTTCTCAGCTGCTCGGATAGCCGGGTGCCGCCGGAGATCCTTTTCGACACCGGACTCGGTGACCTGTTTGTCATTCGGGTGGCGGGCAACGTGGCCAACCTGTCGAGCATCGCCAGTATCGAATACGCCGTGTTGCACCTCGGGAGCAAGCTGATCGTCGTCATGGCGCACGAAAGCTGCGGCGCGGTTGGCGCAGCCATCGCCGGAGGCGACGCCGGCAAGCACCTGAACCGCCTGTTGAGCCACATCCAGCCAGCGCTCGATCCGCCTGACAAGGACGACAGCGTCATCGCGAGGCGCAACGCCAAGGTCAGTGCGGAACGGATGATCAACGAATCGGACATCCTGCGTTCTGCCGTCGAGAATGACGGCGTCAAGATCGTCACCGCCTTCTTCCACTTTTCCAACGGCGAAGTCCAGTTTGACTGATCGTTTCTTAAGGCAGGATTGATGTACATAAAAAAGCATATCAGCATCGCGCACCTGGTCGCCATGAGCTGGAAACCCGTTACGGGTCTCGTTTTCGCAGTGGCGGTTGTCACCATTGTCTATCTCGATCTGCTCCGACCCCACGTGTCGGTTTCGATGAGTGTGATCTCCGGCATATCAACAGCGATCTCGTTCTTCATCGCCTTTTTCACCGCCCAGGCCTATGACCGCTGGTGGGAGGCGAGAAAAATATGGGGATCCTTCGTGAATGATTCCCGTTCCTTCGGCCGCATGGTGACGACCATGTTCGGAAAAACCGGTGGCGCTTCGGAAATCCCATCGATTCAGGAGCGGTTGGTTCGCCGGCACATCGCCTACCTGTACGCGGTCAAGGCGCGACTTCGCAACCAGGGCGCGGAGGTTTACTCGGGCTATTTGAACGAGGAGGATGCCGGCCTCATCGAAGGATCATCCAACGTCGGCAATGCCCTGCTCAGGCTTCAGGGAGAGGAAATCGACGCAGCGGAGCGCGCGGGCCATATCGATGTGATACGAATGGCTCAGTTCAACGACATGCTGAGCCGGTTCAGCACGTCCCAGGGTATGGCTGAACGCATCAAGGGGACGGTGTTTCCGGCCCATTATGCCTCGATGATCAGGATCTCGATCTGGTTCTTCGTGCTGGTGTTTCCTGCAGCGCTCAGCGAGGAAATCGGGCACTGGGCCATATTTTTCAGTTCCCTGCTGGGAACGATCTTCCTGCTGGTTTACCGGGCCGGGCAAGCCCTGTTGGACCCCTTCGAGGGCACCCCGAATGACACGCCGATGTCCAGCATCGTCAGGACCATCGAGATCAACCTGCTCGAACAGATCGGCGAAAAAAACCTGCCGGACCCGGTGGAACCCGTCGACGGCCGCTACCTGATGTAGGTGGGGACCCTCTCCGGTTACCAATCCACCTCCACGGCCCAGATATTTGGTTCCAGGACCCCGAAAACGCAGTAAATGATGGTTTTTCCATCCGGGGACCAGCGGGGCCAGAAACCTCCGTCGGTCGTCACCTGGTAGGTATCCCCGCCGCTTGCCGGAACCGTGAAGATTTCCATGACGCCGGTCATCCTGGATTCAAAAACGATTTCCTGGCCATCGGGGGACCAGGCCGGGTGCCCCTCATACCCCTCCTGGGGAGTGATCCGGGTCACCGGGCCGCCAGCAACAGGCATGGTGTACAGCGCGGAATATCCACCCTCGCGATTCGACTCGAAAACCAGGGTGGCGCCGTCGGGGGACCAGTCGGCCGTGCGGTGATAGATTCCGTGACCGGAGGTTGTCAGTCGGCTGGCCGAACCGCCATCCATGGGCGACACCCAGATATCGGTTCCGCCATCCTGGTCGCGGCTGGATTCGAAGGCGATCCGGGATCCGTCCGGAGACCAAACCGGGTCGCCGTCGTCCCAGGTGCCGGATGTCACCTGAACGGGATCGGACTCCGGCGAGTTCACATCCAAAACCCAGATATTCTTGAATCCCGTCCGGTCGGACTCGAACACCACCCGGGCCCCGTCCGGGGACCAGAACGGTGCACTGTCGAATCCGGTGTAGAAGGTCAACTGCTGGGCTTGGCCCCCGTCGGTTGGAATACGCCAGATATCCAGGTTTCCGGTGATGTCGGACTCGAAGAGGATCCAGGCCTCATCGGGCGAATAGATGGGGTTGGCTTCGAAAACCTCGTGATTGCTGGTCAACTGTGTAACCACGGGTGTCCGGCCGGATTTTACCGGTGAAGCGGGTTCCTCCCCCACGCATCCCGACAGGATCAGGACCGAAATGGCTATCATCAGGAGCAGCCCTGAAATGGCGCGCATGGAGGTCATTCCTTTCAACGGACGAGCGTCACCGCTCCCTTGGAGACAAGCTGCCCCACTTCAATGACATAGAGGTAGCGACCCGAGGGTACAACCGAGCCTGAACGACCGGTTCCGTCCCATTGGATGGCCAAACGGTTGTTGGCCACGTGGCCGCCCTTGAGGGTGGTGACAAGAGCGCCCCTGATATCGAAAATCCTCAGGGTGCCCACCTGACCCTCCTTGTCCAGGCCATCCGGAAATACCATCTCGATGGTCGTCCGCGGATTGCAGGGATTGGGGAATGCGGAGCTGGCGAGCTGCACTGGTGGCACCTCCCTCCCCAGCAAAAACTCCGCCAGCATCTTTTTGAGCCCATCCACACGGCCAGGATGTAACAGCTCATGGTTCTCGATACTTCCCGAAACGGTGGCCAGAGGCCCGCCGAAAAGGGCCCGGATGTCTTCAGCCAGGATTTCCCGGGCACGGTCCGCATGGATCACATCCGGTTGGAGTGACGTTGCATCGAGTTCCCTGATATCCAGATATGCCTTCCAACGAGCGGGCTGGCCGTCAATGAAAGCCCAGGTAAAAACGTGGCCCATTTCGTGGGTTGTGATATAGGCCTGGGTCGAGGGATCAATCGGACCGGATCCGGGCGCAAGGTAGATGATGTTGCGGCGAGAAAAACTGCTGCCCACCTTGGCGGGCATGGTTGGCAGGATGAAAACATCCACGTCGACACTGGTGGCAAAGCCGTGCATGGCTGCCAATGCTGCCACGACTTCCAGTTCGTCAAAGGGGAACATCGGGTCAAGGTCATTGGCCAGTTCGACCGTTCCGGTGGCGGGGTGCGTCAGGTAGACACTTTCCTTTTCAATGGTTGTCCACTGATCCGAGATCTCTTGGGGAGAATAGATGGTAGCGGTGATCCCGTTGGCGAAGTGGTGGGTCTCCGCGGCTGCGGCCAGACCGGACACCAGAATCACCAGAAGCCCCGTGGCTGCCGTGATCGCTGATACCTGCCTGAAACCCTTGTTCACCATGATACGCCCTGTCACTCCCCTATGGGTAATCCTGCTCCCTGCTGGCCCCTGAAAGGCCACCTTATTCGGCCATGCCTTTATTACCGCAGTAATTATTCCAGTTTGAGGGAGGTTCCGGGGTAAGGGCCAAAATGCAGAATCCCCACCTGTTAATGTGACATAAATTATTGAATTAAATGGAGATAAATATTTTCACCCGAAGACAAAAAAACCATCGTAAATGATCATGTCCAACCACTGGGGTCCTGGGTGGGGAATTTTTCGCAGCCCGTGGGGAAAATTCCCCATTACCGCTGATCAAGAGGGTTGGCGGGTGCCGAAGCGGGATACTGTCAGAGCGCCGATACCAAAAAAGAAAGCCAGGGTCTTGATGACCACTCCGAGAACCACCAGGATGTTCGCGACGCCCTCCAGGCCGGACGACAGACTCAGCACCGACCCCAGGAATGAAACAAGGTGCAGGGCACTCATGCCCACGACCACGGTCAACCAGGCAGAGGGACAGCCGGAGCTGACCATGCCGCAGATCCGCGTGCCGAGAACTGCACCGCACACCGCGACGGAAATGATGATCACGACAACCAGGGCCAGGAAGACCAGCAGGGCCAGCGGAACCCCGATCACCGTCAAGACCAGCACCGCCATCAGGACCGCGACCATCATGTGGCCGACGATCGCGGTGATCAGACCCAGACCCAGGGAAGGTCCGGGAGATCGGGCCAGGGTCTCGGTGACAGCCTTGAACCTTTTTTGAGGAATGGCCACCACGGTGATTACCGCCAGCAGCAGCGTCAGCAGGAAGGCTCCCTGGCACATGAGGAAAGGTAGAATCCCCTGCCCCAGGATACCGGCCAGTCCCCCGTCAAAACCACGAGGCCAAAGATCCACAGAAACGACATTCCCGACTTCAGCGTCGGGATCCTGGTCCAATCGACCGCCAATCGAAACAACCTCGCCGGTGACTTCGGCGGTTTCATCCAGAAGGAGGTTGCCCAGAACAACCACCACGGTTCCGTCCACACGCCCGGCAATCTCGGCGTTGCCGAAAACGACCACCACGTCGCCGCGGACGTCATCCCCGACCGGCACGTGCAGATCATCCCCGATCTTGATGATGTCCCCCTGAACGATCTTGCGCGGCGCAGCCGGTGTGTGGGGCGCGAAGCCGGACCAGTCCCAACCGTGGTCATGATCAAAATCGATGGAATCAGGCAATTCGCTGAGGATTATCTGGGAGAGGATTTCCAGGCCTTCGCTGAGGCGCTCGTCCAGGTTCTCGGGGATATTGATGATGATCCCCTCACCTGCTTCATTGACCAGGGAAATGGTGTTGTCCTTGATCTCGAATTCGAGCTCGCTGAGTTCCACCCCGATTTGTTCGATGACCTGCGAGATTTCCTCGATGTTCTGTTCGATGATCAGGCGCTGATCGCGGGACAATTCATAATCGCCGCCGCCCTGGGACAAGGAATCCCTCATATCGCCGATCATCCGGGAATACCGCCGGATCTCCACCATGAGCGAATCCCGGCTGGTGGTTTCCACTTCAACGAATGTGTCGACCTCGACCCATTCCAGCGAATCGCCTTCGGCGGAGATGACCTCCACCCTCCCGGCAAACACCGTGTCGACGAGAAGGCCCTGGATCGACAGACCCAGGGCCAGGATAATCAAGGCGCCATTCAACGGACCCGCCATGGACCGGAAACGATTCCGGGAAGAACCGCTGCAGGGGCTGGCGAGTGCACCACTGGTCAAACGCATGTTGGTCAGCTTTCGGCCCTTCTGGTGGTTTCAAGGGCCCGGCGCCCCAAACCCTGGAGACGGACCACTACTTCAGGCAGCAAACCGGTCACGATCAGAACTGGAAGCAAGGCCGATCCGTCCCCACGCAGGGCCAGAGCCGCCGCTACGGCCGCGATGCCAAAACCCACCAGCCGTGTCAGACGGGCCCGAACGAAGCGAGGCAGAAAGGCCTCCTCCAGATAAACAGGGACGCGGTCCCGGCGCAAGGGTTCCATGGCCTGGTAGGCAGCATAGGGCACTGAGTCCAGGACCGCTCGGTCAAAATCGGCCGGCACCTCATGATCCGGCAGGGATTCCAACATCCGGAACAGACCCTGAAGGCGATCATGTTCCCCCTGGCAATCGGTGCATTCACGCAAATGCAGGAAGAACCGGAGGGACTCCGGCTTGTCCAGCGTACCGTCCAGGTATTCCTGCAGACCCCGCCCACCCTCCTCGCAGTCAAGCGGCAGGTCCGGCTTGTTTTTCTTGCCGTACATCTCCGGCTCCTTCCCCACCGTCCCTCTCCCGGCCAGGAAACAAATCCCAAGGCCAGACAGCGGATAGAATCTTTGTTGGGGGGAAACGGTTGGGATGTTTCCCAGGACCGTTTCCACCCCTAGAGTAGGCAGGTGTCGTATCCCCCGACATTGACTTGATCACCCGCCTGATCTCGTTTACGGCACCCTCCAGCCTTTGTTGCACTGGATTTTGGTTTTTTTTCTCAAATATCGTAGGACCGGGCAGCAAGCATCTGCTGGATCTGGTTGCGCGCCCTGTGAATCCTCGCCTTGACCGTACCCAGGGGCAATTGAAGGATTTCCGCGATTTCCTCGTATGAAAGCTGCTGGTCGTGGCGCAACAGCGTGATGGCCTTGTAATGGGGTGGCAATTCGGAGATTACCTCTTCCAGACGCTCGAGGGCCTCTTTCCGTTGCAGGACCGTGTCGGGAGTCGGGCCTGAATCCGGCAACTGAAACTCGTATTCCTCGCCGTCGGGCCCTACCCCACCGTCCAGTGACAGGAACCGCAAACGGTTCCGGCGCAGGTGGTCGATGCAGTGGTTGGTTCCGATGCGGAAGAGCCAGCTGCTGAAGGCGTAGTTCTCGTCAAAGCGGTCCAGCAGGGAAAAAACCTTGATGAACACCTCCTGGCCCAGATCCCTGGCATCCTCGGAGTTATGTGTCATCCGGTAGCAGAGATTGTAGATGGCTCCGCGGTATCGGCCCAGGATTTCGGCAAACGCCGCCTCTTCCCCACGTTTGCAGCGGCGAATGGTTTTCAAATCCTGATGCCGATCGAACATGCAGCCTCCAGGGACGGGGATTTCTCGCCAGCGAAAATAGAGGCCAGCCCCCACCCAGGTCAACTTATTAGGAACCTCGGGGCGGAACATCCTGCGCCGTTGACACGGCCAGAGGTCGGACCTAGACTTGCCTGGAAATTCCGCCGTGCGAAACTGGCCACGGCGCTGAAACCAGTTCGGCCACTTTCACCGGAAAGAGAAGTCCCATGAGTTTCATCGAGATCATCCAGGCGCGCGAGATCCTTGATTCCCGCGGCAATCCCACCGTCGAAGTCGATGTCTTTCTGGAAGACGGCAGTGTCGGGCGTGCCGGCATCCCCAGCGGGGCCTCCACAGGGGAGCACGAAGCCGTTGAATTGCGGGACGGCGACAAGAGCCGCTACGGCGGCAAGGGCGTACTCAAGGCGGTCAGCCACGTGAAGGATCTGGAGGAGGAACTCGCCGGCATCGACGCCACCGACCAGATCCTCATCGACAGGATCATGTGCGAAGCCGACGGTACCCCCAACAAGAGCAAGCTGGGCGCCAACGCCATCCTGGGAGTTTCGCTGGCCGTCGCCAAGGCCGCGGCCGCATCGGTGGGCCTTCCGTTGTACCAGTACATCGGCGGGGTCCACGCCCGCACCCTGCCCGTGCCCATGATGAA
>DAOWLV010000467.1 GCA_030643455.1 Candidatus Krumholzibacteriia bacterium
CTGGCCGCGGTCGTGGCGGAATATCCCGACAACCGGGAAGTGATGATCATCTCCGAATCACAGACCCGGTACGAAGAGATCATCACGGTGATGGACCTTTCACGGGCCGCGGGACTGCCGTCGGCTTCCCTGCTAGGAGCGGACTGATATGGCCAGAAGACGTCGCAAGGGCCGGGGCAAGGCTAACATGCCGACCCCGCTGCGCCTGACCTCGATGATGGATATCCTCACGGTGCTGCTGCTCTTTTTGCTCAAGAGTTTCGTGGTCGAAGGCGAGGTCATTACTCCGGCGCCCGGCGTGGAGCTGCCCGAATCCACCAGCGACACCACCCCCCGCGCCTCGGTGGTGGTCGCCATCTTCGACAGTACCGTCATGCTCGACGGTCAGATGGTCGCCGATATCAAGAATCCTTCTGGCGATGGCAGCCTGCTCATCCCCCTGCTCGCTGAGCGGCTCGGTCAAACCCGTGCCAAGGAACTCGAGATCGCCCGCCTGCGCGGCGAGGACGACACCTACCGCCCGAGGATTGCCATCCAGGGCGACCGGGACATCTCGTTCGAAATCCTGCAACGTGTCATGTACACCTGCAACCAAAGCGGCTTCGGGGACATCTCCCTGGCCGTGATCGGGGCTTCGTGACATGACCACCGCTCAACTCACCAGGCTTTACCAACAACCTCTGTGGGGCACTCTGGATCGTGTCTCGCGCAATTGCATGATCACCGCGGCCATTGCCGGAACGATCGTGATCATCCTGGTGTTCGTGGTGCCCAGACCCGTCCTGCGGGATGTCACCATCCAGGAAATGCCTGAACGATTTGCGCGCCTGATCCTGGAAAAACCCAAGCCTGCTCCGGTGACCAGGACTCCTGCTCCGAGCACGACCTACGAGGCCCCGCCTCAGGAAATCGCCAAGGCGGAACAGCCCAAACCGGTCAAGCCCAAAACCCGACCCGTCCAGCGCCAGAAGGCCCCCAATGTCGCCCAGAACAAGGGCCAGCAGGGGCGCCAGAAGGCACAGGTGGAAGTCGCCCAGAACCTCGCCGCGGTTTCCGGATCACTGGACAAGGTGTTGAAGGACATCAGCCAGGCTCTGCCCGCGTCCAATTCCGCCGACCAGTCCCGCCCGAAATCCAAGCGGCGGCCGCGGCGGGGTGTCCGGGCCGGCCGCACTTCGGTCCAGCTGACGGCCGTCAACAACATCACCGACCTGGCCCAGGCGGACATCCAGGGCTCCTCCATCGCGAATACGGGCATCACCATCTCAGCGGTCACCGATCTGGAAATCGACGGGACCGCCTCGGCGGGCGGCGGCCTCACTGGGGGCTCGGGCGGCGCGGGTTCGGCCGGCGGAGGCGAGCTCCGCAGCAGCGAATCCCTGCTCACCGTGGTGCGCCGATACGCCCCCGGCATCCAGTTCTGTTACGAAAATGAACTCAAGAAAAGCCCGGGACTGGGCGGCAAGATGGTCGTCAGTCTCACCGTCGAACCCGACGGCACCGTCAGCAGTGTCATACTGGTGGAAGATTCCCTGCGCTCAGCCGCGGTGTCCGATTGCGTGACGGCCCAGATGCGGGGCTGGAAGTTCCCGGCCATCGAAACAGGCACGGTCACCTTCAAGACACCCTTCGTGTTCACGCCGCCGGATTGATGTGTCCAGTCGAACCAGGCGTGGCTCAGGGGATGAACTTTTCATAAAGTTCCTTTCCGATCTCGACATCGATACCGAACAGTTCCAGGTACTTCACATCGGGTATGGGAAATTTCTCTTCGGCAAAGATATAGATCTTCTCCAGCAGCGCTTGGCGTCCATCGATCTCCATGAAGGCCCGGTAAACACCCTCGTGAACATCCACCACCAGGTTCCGGCCCACATCCGCTTTCATTTCAATGACCAGCCGGTTGCCCTCGCGTGACTCGACACTGAACCCATACGCCATCTTCTTTTCGATCCCCTTCAGGCCTTTGCGGTGTCCACCCTCGGCCAGCTTCAGCCAGTAGACGATGACCGGATCCTCTTCGACCAGGTTCGAGTCGGGCAGGACCTGGGCATCGTAGACCACGATGTTGGCGTTCTTGTTGCGCTCGATGTGGAAGAGGCGTTGGGGGGTGGGCTCTATTTTCTCGGCTTCATCGGCCAGGGCAGCCAGCGGAAGGACGAGGGCCAGGATCAGGGCAATGTGCCGCAAGATACGCATTGTGTTTGTCGTCTTTCTCGGCCTGGGCCGGGTCAATGGTGGCCTGGACAATTTACTCTCAACCGGGGGGCGACCGCAAAACATATATTGTTGGTAGGAGTTTCGCTTCAGGGGCTAAGGACGTGCTCCCTTGTCGGCCTGTCGGAAGGTGTCGCAACCTATCCAGGATATCCATGCGAAAAAGTGCATCGCGGTAGGGACCCAGATTGCCCCGGACCCCCCGCACAGATCCCGGCGTGCGGAACTACCGCACCGGGCTCCTGCCTCAGGTATTGACGCACAAGCGCGCACTGGGATAGGGATGAAGGATCCGCGGCGGCGGCAACC
>DAOWLV010000178.1 GCA_030643455.1 Candidatus Krumholzibacteriia bacterium
AGTTGCTGTTCGTGACCTTCTTCATCGGAATATTCCCGGCGATCGGTATTTCCACAGATTCCCCCGAATCAGGCATCATGGACCTTCCCCCGCGCAATACGAGCGAGACGATCCTCAACCGGGGCACGACCCCGCGCTGGTTCGCGTTCGGCCTGGTGCAGGCGCTGGCCGGACTCGCCCCATTCGTATTTCCCGCGGAGCTGCCGGTTGAGGTCCGGCAGACTTTGGCATTCGCCATCGTTGCGGTAAGCACGATTCTGATGGCCGTGTCGCTGCGTCGCGATGTCACACCGGGTTGGCACGGTCCCTACTTTCCATTTTTCACATGGATGGGAATTCCGACCGTCGTGACCTGGCTGGCGATTGAATGGCCGTTGTTCCAGGACCTGCTCAAGACCACGGACTTGAGCGGCCAGCAATGGGCCAGCGTGCTTGTCCTGGCGTTCGTTCCATGGATCGTCATTGAGACGGAGAAGGCGTTGCGAGCGCGCCGCCTCTAGAAGCTGTAGGCCAGGGAAGGGATGGGCCGGCAAGATTCACCGTCTCGAAACCCCCACGATATTCGATATCCCCGGGTTGAAACTGGAAGGATCCGAGGGATAGCTGGCGATGATCCGGAATCTGGTGAACTGGCTGTACTCCGGGGGAAAGATGTGCGGATCGTACAGTTGCCAGGTCTGGTTGTACCGGAGAAAGGATAAATCCCAGACAAAGGCGGAGGTGTCCGCGTTGGCGGCGTAGGTGACCTCGGCGATCGCGTCCGCTTCCTCCCAGCGATCAATCGGGTTACCGCCAGGGGCAAAAGGCATCGGAAAATCCAAGGGGAATTTCAGCAGGCCCTTCTCCAGATCAAAGATGAACGGGTCCCAAAAATCAACCAGGCCGTCCGGATTCCCGCTTCCCTGGGGATCGTCCCGGTCCAGCCCGAAGATAAGGATGTAAGCCAGCCCGTTCTCGTCCAGATGGGGCTGGTCGGCATCGGCAGGTACGTTGCGTTCAATCCGTAGGCCGAAATTATCAATGTCGATATTCGCCGCGCCCAGGGAATAGATATTCCGCAGCACATACTGGAAAGTGAAGACTTCCTGATCGGATACCGGAGCCTTCAGGAGTTTCATCCGGTAATAGACACCATCGCCCCCGTTGATTTCCTGCTCGGGTTCATCCAGGCCGGGAATATCCCCCACCTGGACGATACTGCCGTCCGCCATCTTGATTTCGTAGATCACCCCCAAGACATCCTCATCGGCCATCTGGGTCCGAAGATCCACCGCAATCAAATCGCCGTCCGGATCAAGAAGGGGATCCCAGGCGTCAATGCCAATTTCCCGCCAGCGGTGCCCGAACTGGTGGGGGTTAAAAAAATCGGTATTTTCCCATTCCCTGAACCCCATGGAGTCAACGTAGGTGGCCACATCGGTGATATCCCCAACGACGGGTTGTCCGGGTAACAGTTGGAAGATCCTGATGGATTCGAGCAGGATCTCGTCGCCCCCGATCCGGCCGTTGGGGATTTCCTGCAGAGGCAGGTCAAGTCGGAAGAAACGGTGGTTCAGATATTCCGAGGAATAGATGACATGGTCGGGAACCTGGATGTCATCCGGATCTTCCGACTGATCTGGATCACATCCTGCAACCAGCAAGAGTCCGCCAAGCAACAAGAGTCCGGCGAATGGAATTGTTACCGCGGTTGATGGCCTCATTGGTTCTCCAATTGATTCTCCACCTGAAAGCGTATCAGGATATCCAATTAAAATAATGGATACGGCAGCCTGACTGCAACAAAAAGCCCCGCCTTCCCCAAGGAAGACGGGGCCCTTGTTGACGACCCCGATCAGCGGCTAAAAACCTTGTCGCCGGCGATCAGTTCGGACGTGCCGTTTTCATCCAGCAGCCATTTGATGCGGCGGACGCCTTCGCGAACATCCTCGATGGACCCGCAGTAGCTCAACCGCAGGAACCCCTCCATGCCGAACTCTACGCCCGGAACGGTGACGACCTGGATCTTTTCGAGCAGGCGGGCCGCCAAACGCGCGGAGTCCTCGTCGAATGCCCGGAAATCGGCGAAACAGTAGAAGGTTCCCTCCGGCCTGTCGGCCTTGAGGCCGGGGATTTCCCCCAACAGGGTCATCAGTTCGTTGCGACTGGTTTCCAGGATCCGGCGCAGTTCCCCCACCGAACCCTGGGCGCCCTCGATGGCCGCGATGGCCGCTTTCTGGGAAAGGCTGCAGGGGCCTCCGGTCTGATGGGACTGGATGTTGGCCATGGCCTGGATCAGACCACCGGGACCGACCGCCCAGCCAATGCGGAAGCCGGTCATGGCGTATTGCTTGGACACGCCGTTGAGGATGACAACCTTGGAGTCGTCCACCTCGCGGTCGGTGCAATCATAGCAGTGAACCGCTTTCTGACCATCGAACACCAGCCGGTGGTAGATGTCGTCCATCATCACGAAGATATCCCGCTCTTCGCAGAACTGCACCAGACCTCGCAGCCATTCGCCGTCATACACCTTGCCCGAGGGATTGTTGGGGCTGTTCAAAAGGACGACCTTGGTCCCGGGAGTGATGGCGGCGGTCATCTCGTCCAGGGTCGGCTGGAAGGATCCGTCGGCCGCGTGGACCGGCACCGGAACACCGCCGGCCAGGCGGGTCATGTCCGGATAACTGACCCAGTAGGGCACCGGAAACACCACTTCATCCTGAGGATCCACCAGCGCCAGCAGAGCCACCATGATGGCCTGTTTGGCTCCCGCGGAAGCCATGACGTTCGGGCGTTCCACATCCCGGCCGTAGAATTTTTTCGTGTAGGCGATGATGGCGTCGCGCATGGCAGGGGTACCGGCGGCGGGGGTGTAGCGGATCTCTCCGGTCTTGAGCATCGCGATGCCCGCGTCGATAGCAGCTTCAGGAGCCAGGCTCTTGGGCTCACCACCGCCCAGATGAATGACCGGGTCGCCCGCAGCCCGCATCCTGGCGGCCTGAGCATTGAGTTTGAGAGTCACCGAAGCCCCGATGGCGTCGGCCAGTTTGCTGAAAGGCATGGCGGCGTCCTTTGGCGGCGATTTTTCGGGAGGAAATCACGTTTCCCGGTATCTGCGGAATTTATACCGCCGTCCTGGGGGACGCCATGGGATTCTGTCCTTTGGGGAAAATTAATCCGCTTTATTTTGCGGAGAGTCGCTGATTTCCGGCTGGCGGGAAGGCCCCTGGCTGCCGCTGCGGACGATGTTCCTCAGTCCGGCGCGCGACCTGCTGGAAGCCCGGGCTCCAGTCGTGGTCTGTTTGGCCGTCGGATGGATCGCCGGTTTTATGGCCGGTTTGACGGCCGGCTCGACGGTCACCTGGGTGATGACCGCATCGGTGCAAAGACCGGGCATGACATTCAGCGCCACATCGTAACGGCAGGCCGGATTCCACAGACACCAGCCACTACCTCCCGCCGCCCTCGCGGCCTGCACCTGGGTAATGATGTAGTCACCGTCGAACCGGGTAACCCGGTAGGGGAAAGCCTGCAGCCAGGGGCGAATTTCCGCCTGGCCCGCCACCATGTCCCGGAACCGGCGGGTCCCCTCCCCTATGAAATATTCCGGATCGTCACCCGGCCTCTTGCGGCCCTCGAAGCCCGGTCCGAAATGCGAGGGATAGATCATGGGGCAGATCACGTCCACCAGCGAGGCGATGGTCGGCACGTGCTGTCCCGTCAGGGCCAGGTCTTCCATCTGGCCCCAGGCCATGATGCCGAACAGATCAGCGGAAATCTTCACCCCGTACTCGTCCAGGGTGTCCCGGGCGGCGGACAGGAAACCGGAAATGACATCACGTCGCCTGACGGCCGTCGACTGGTTGTCACCCTGCCAGTCCCCGGCCCAGCCGTTGGTGGGGAACCGCACGTAATCGAACTGGATTTCATCGACCCCGGCCCGGGCCAGTTCCCCCGCCAGGGCCAGATTGTACTGCACCACTTCATCATGGGCGGGATCGACCCAGACGCAGCCTCGTTCCGCCCAGACCGCGCCGGTGGAATCCTTCAGGGCCAGTTCCGGTCGCTGCCTGCCCAGTTCCCCGTCGAGGAACAGGGCGATCCGGGCCACCACGTACAGACCGCGCCTGTCGAAACGGTCCATCATGTCCTCAAGGGACGAAATGACCGGTGACGAACGGCCGGCGCCCCAGGAAGCAAGTGGGTGTCGGCTGAAGTAGGAAACGCCCCCGTCGATATCCTTGGCGTCGAACACGACCGCGTTACCACCCGCTTCGATGAAACGATCCACCCTGGTCAGCACGGAGGAAACTCCGCAAGCCGGTCCCGCCAGGTAGATGCCCCGCATTTCCGCTCCGTCAATCACCCGGCCGGACACCCTCTTGAATTCCGTTTCTTCGTGGATGGGAATCTGCAAGACCTGGCCGATGCGCAGGAAATTGGATTCCAGGCCGTTGGCCCGACGGATCGCCGTCAGCAGATCCTGCAACGAATAGTGATTGGTCAGATGGCGGTGGCGGGTGCAGATCTTGAGCAGGGTATCGCCCGATTGAACCGTGTAGGTGAGGGTGGGAGTCGTTGATTCGGCGGCCATCGCCACACCGGTTCCAGGAAAAACACCTGCCGCATCCAACTGCACAACGGGAAGCGAAACCAGGATGACCATCAGCGTAATGCGCATTGCATTTTGCACTGCAAAAACCGCCATTTATTGCTTAACTCAATGTATTTGCTGCACTTTCTCCTTCCTTTGATCAGCCTGCAAAATGTGGGCCCAATGTTTTTTGATCAGGGAACCACCGGTAGGGACACGAAACCCGAGGTCATCCTGAGGCCCAACTCGCCATGACCGTCCTGAATGGACATGAGTCCCTCGACGCCAGGCATCTCTTCCAGCAGGGCCAGACCTCGATCGATGCCCAGCACGACCGCGGCCGTGGCCAGGGCATCGGCCAGGACCGCCTTTTCCGCAACGACCGTCGCACTCACATGCGGGGGCACCGGCCAACCCGTGCGCGGATCCAGGATGTGGCCAAAACTGCGGCCTTGTATGGTCAGAAATTTCTCGTACTGACCCGATGTGGCCACCGAAGCATCGGCCAAGGCAACGGCGGTCAGCAAGCGGTCTTCCCGGGTGGGATCCACGATGCCCACCTTCGGGTGGGGTCCCTGACCAAAAACCAGGAGGTTGCCGCCGAGGTCGATCACTCCGCCGGTGGCTCCGGTCTGGCGCATGGCCGCCGCCGCGCAATCCAGGGCGTAACCCTTGGCGATGCCCCCCAGGTCCACGGCCATGCCCGGTTCGAGAAGCCGCGCCCTGCCGGTGACCTGGTCCAGTTCCAGCTGGCGGTGATCGACCATGAGCCGTGTCACAGCCAGGGCGGCCGAATCCGGAAGCGCCACCTGGCCGCCCCGGAATCCCCACAACCTGACCAACGGGAGGACCGTGGGATCGAAAGCCCCCTGGCTGGCGAGGGCCACCGCCTTGGCCTCGCGCAACAGGTGGCAGACTTCGGGACCGACCTCTACCCACTGACCCGGCCCGGACCGGTTCAACGAGCTGATGACGCTGTCATCACGCCAGGTACTCATCAGGGAATCGACCCGGTCGAACGCCGCATAGGCCGCTTCCACCGCGTTGGCTGCCGTTTCCGAACCGGATGCCCAGGCTTGCACCGTTGCGGTTGTCCCCATGACATACCGCACCTGTTCTTCCAACGGCGGCTCACCGGCCAGGGATCCCTGAACCAAAAACACCAAAAGCAATAGTTTCAGATGGATCATCGGCGCATCGACCTTCCGTTTCGTCGGAACAGGACCACGCCGGTCACGGTAAGGAACAGGAGGGCCAGGGCGCCGATTTCGACGACCCGCCGTCCCACCGCACCTGCCAGTCGACCCGTATGCAGATCATGAATGAAACGGCGCCAGTCCCGGGTCCGGGAAGCGTCGCGGGGACCGGTCCAGTCCCAGGATTTTCCACCGTCCCGGCTGGCCAGCAATCCCGCGTCCGTCAAAAGATGCAGTTCGCCGCCCGGAGAGACCGCCAGATCCAGGAAGGTTACCTGCAACCCGGGTTCGGATGTCCCGACGGGGATGTCCTGCCAGATGCGACCACCGTCCCGGGAAACAACCAGGGCGTCCGTACCCAGAGCATGGACGACCAGGGGATCGCCAGGGGTAAAAACGATCCGCACCACGTCGGTCGGGGGAGCCAGCATGGGAATCTCCCGCCAGGTTCGGCCTCCATCCTGTGATCGTTCCACTCCCCAATGCGTGCCGCGCAAAAGGTGACCCTGGACGAGAGGATCAACCGCCACTGCAAGCGGTGGGTTGGCCGGCGGCCCCAGCCAGGCCGGATGCTGGAGCAGGAGTCCGGTGATACTCGTGACCAGCAGGACGACCACCGCCAGGATTCCCGCCCATCGGTGGCTCAGACGAAGGCCGGATTTCATCTGTTTTTCGGTCATTTTCCGGCTTTCGTTGGGGGGTACTTCATCTCGATGATACCCAGCACCTTCTTGACACCGGTGGCCAGGGCGCGACTCGACATGGTCGCCCCACTGACCCCCACGATGTCCCGGTTCAGCCGCAGGTAGTCGGAGGAATCCTTGCCGCGAAACTGCTTCAAGAATCGCTGGCGTTTCACCCCGTCACCCCGCGATTCCCGGTAGGCCACGCTGCTGTAGCCCCAGTAGTTGGTCAATCCGGCCGGTGCATCCTGGACATCGAAGTGGTGGACGGGCATCAGTTCGACGGCGGTCACACCCAGTTCCTGGAGATAATCGAT
This sequence comes from Candidatus Krumholzibacteriia bacterium, assembly GCA_030643455.1. GTDB lineage: Bacteria > Krumholzibacteriota > Krumholzibacteriia > LZORAL124-64-63 > LZORAL124-64-63 > JAGLCY01. The sequence continues at coordinate 6,773 of DAOWLV010000178.1, forward strand.
CTTTTCAATC